>NZ_DBHIXN010000051.1:0-13500 GCF_057270615.1 Leptotrichia sp. | reverse complement strand
GTAAAAATCAATATTGGAAGGGTAGGAGTCCTCAAGGGGGGGGCCATAGAGGACTTTCGCAGTGATAATTATTAATCCACCATTAAAGCAAAAAAAATAGTGGATCTAGTGATTTGATAGTGATTTCAATAAAACGAAAATCTTTCTATATTCTCCCGCATTTCTCCAGCTTCAAACAGCAAAACCTAATAAAATCCCAAGCCAAATATCCAACTCTTCTACCAAAAGCCGTCAGCCTCTCTTGGTCCTTAGTTTTCCATTTACCAGTCTCTTATAAATTCCTGTTCAAACCCTATCCATACCAATTTTGTCCCAAAATTTACCCAAATCTTGAATCCAATGCCCAAAATCAACGTTTTAACACAATAGATTTAATAGCTCAACTATACAAAACTTATTTTCAAACAATTTCATTACCTTTTTTTATTTATAAATTATTAAATCCATATCTTTTTAAAAGACTATTGATATAATCTTAGTATACCCTATAAAAAAAAATAAGTCAAGTTTTTTTCAAACTTTCCTCCCAACTTTAACCAAATTTTAACTACTTCCTAACCTAATTTATCTTTTCAAACCCCTATATTCCCCTTATATTATCCTAATATTTTAATTTCCAATCTTTTTATTTTTCTTAATAATTTTTGTACCTACAACTACCCCAAAAAATTCCATTCAACATTCCCACAAAATATGATATAATAAAGCACCTTAAAACCCTAAGGGTGACTTATAAAACAAAATAAAAATTATTGACAAATTGGGCTAGATTTTTCTAGCTTTTTTTTGTTATAATTAATTCTTACAATCAAATAAAAATGTCGTGATTTTTTCGGAATAAAAAATTTTTTTTAAATTAATAAGCAAAATTTCGTTAAAGAAAAAAGAACTGTTTGAGCGAAGCGAGTTTTCTTTTTTCTTTATAAGAAAGTTTTGCGTAAAGCCAGGGATGCAAGGGGGATGGCGACTGTTCCCCCTTGCACTTCTAAAATAAAACAATATATAAAGAAAAGTTTTAATCTATATTAACAAGAATAATTTAAAAATTCTTTATTATAAAATTATCTTAAAACCCTAAGGGTACTTTATTGTATAAAATAAAAAATTACTAATGAAATAAGGCTAGATTTTTCTAGCTTTTTTTACAACAATAAAAATCACAATTTACTGTCGGAGCATTTTTATGTGCTGGCAAAACTGTTTGAGCATAAGCGAGTTTTTTGCCAGTACGTAAAAATGTCGTAGACTAGCCAGGGTGCAGGGGCATGGCGATGATGCCCCTGCTTAAAAAATTCATTTGACATTTTCATAAAACATGATATAATAAAATTACTTTAAAACCGTAAGGGTAACTATCATAAATATAAAAATGTTGACAAACTAAGCTGGATTTTTCTAGCTTTTTTTTGTTATAATTAATTCTTACAATCAAATAAAAATGTCGTGATTTTTTCGGAATAAAAAATTTTTTTTAAATTAATAAGCAAAATTTCGTTAAAGAAAAAAGAACTGTTTGAGCGAAGCGAGTTTTCTTTTTTCTTTATAAGAAAGTTTTGCGTAAAGCCAGGGATGCAAGGGGCATGGCGACTGTTCCCCCTTGCACTTTCAAAATAAAATAATATATAAAGAAAAGTTTTAATCTATATTAACAAGAATAATCCCAAAATTCTTTATTATAAAATTATCTTAAAACCCTAAGGGTACTTTATGATATGAAATAAAAAATTACTAACGAAATAAGGCTAGATTTTTCTAGCTTTTTTTTGTTATAATTAATTCTTACAATTAAATAAAAATGTCGTGATTTTTTTAGAATAAAAAATTTTTTTTAAATTAATAAGCAAAATTTCGTTAAAGAAAAAAGAACTGTTTGAGCGAAGCGAGTTTTCTTTTTTCTTTATAAGAAAGTTTTGTGTAAAGCCAGGGATGCAAGGGGGATGGCGACTGTTCCCCCTTGCACTTTCAAAATAAAATAATAATAAAGAAAAGTTTTAATCTATATTAACAAGAATAATCCCAAAACTCTTTATTATAAAATTATCTTAGACTATCCAGAGTACAGAGGCATAACGATGATGCCCATGCTTAAAAAATTCATTTGACATTTTCATAAAACATGATATAATAAAATTACTTTAAAACCCTAAGGGTAACTTTGTATTTGAAACAAAAAAATATTGGCAAATTAAACTGGATTTTTCCAGTTTTTTTTGTTATAATTAATTTTTATTCAAAAAAATCACAGATTTTACACCTGTGACTAATAATCATTATTCATTTCTTTTAGATCGAATATAAAATCCAAAACCTGTACCGCCAAGAAATCCTACAAATATTTTTAAAATATCAATTAAAATTTCTTTATTACCTGTAAGTAAACATAATGCAACTAATATCAAAAAGAAAAACATTCCTAAAATAGAAACAATAAAAATCTTTTTATCCCTATCTTTTGTAATTTCAGCAGAATTTTTTATTATCATAAGTTCTTTCTGATAATCTTTAGCTTCCTGATCAATATAATTATTAATAAGTTTTTCTTTATCTTCTTTTGATAAATTTTTTAATACTTCCTGTGGTAAAGGACCTGAAAATTCACTACGGCTCATCTGTGTTTGAGTTAATTGTGCTATAATTTCAGGTATATTTTCAGGTATAGTTCCCATCTCTTTTTCCCTTGCTATATTCTTTTTATTATCTGACATTATTTAGCACCTCTTTAAAAGTATTTTGAAATTTATTTTTAGATCTATGCTCATATTTATTCAAAACTTTCAAAGTAGAAGTTTCAACATCAACAACGACTTTAAATATAGAAAACCCAATCTTCTTATTTAATTTTCTTGTCAATTCACTAACTCTAATATATTCATCTAAAAAAGACTTTGTATATAATCGTACTTTCCTTTCATAAATCACCATTTTTCTCCTCCCTTCATCTACAAAATAATTATATCAAAAAAAGATTAAAAAAACAATTATTAAACTAGTTTTTGACAGTTTTTTTCAACAATATAAATCACAATTTACTGTCGGAGCATTTTTATGTGCTGGCCGTAAGCAAGTTTTTTGCCAGTACGTAAAAATGTCGTAGACTAGCCAGGGATGCAAGGGGCATGGCAACTGTTCCCCCTTGCACTTTCAAAATAAAATAATAATAAAGAAAAGTTTTAATCTATATTAACAAGAATAATCCCAAAACTCTTTATTATAAAATTATCTTAGACTAGTCAGGGTACAGGGGCATAACGATGATGCCCCTGCTTAAAAAATTCATTTGACATTCCCATAAAATATGATATAATTATGTACAAGGAAAAAGATGAAAATCTTTATTGTATTTAAAAAAATAGCGAAAAATATACCTCTTTTATTAAAAGGGGTATTTTTTTTTATTATATTGTGTTATAATAATTCTTGGAGTTCGCTACTCCAAAATACAATAAAGATGGAGGTGGATTATGATAAACGGAGATTTCATCTTTGTTGCTATTTTAGTTATAATTTTATATTTCCTATTTAGCAACTAAAATTTTAACCTCCAATCTCCGTTTTTCCCACAGATAACACAATCTGTGGGTTTTTTATGTTTTGTGATCAAAAAAATCCATTTACTATTTTCACACAATATAGTATAATTATTTTATAAATTCTTTACATATAAAGTATAAATTACTGATAAATTAAGCTAGTTTTTTCTAGCTTTTTTCAACAATATAAATCACAATTTACTGTCGGAGCATTTTTATGTGCTGGCAAAACTGTCTGAGCGTAAGCGAGTTTTTTGCCAGTACGTAAAAATGTCGTAGACTAGCCAGGGTGCAGGGGCATGGCGATGATGCCCCTGCTTAAAAAATTCATTTGACATTTTCATAAAACATGATATAATACAACTACCTTAAAACCCTAAGGGTACTTTATGATATGAAATAAAAAATTACTAACGAAATAAGGCTAGATTTATCTAGCTTTTTTTTGTTATAATTAATCCTTACAATCAAATAAAAATGTCGTGATTTTTTTGGAATAAAAACGATGTTTGAGCGTAGCGAGTTTCGTTTTTGTTTCAAAAAAATGCTTAGACAAGCCGGGGATGCAAGGGGGATGGCGACTGTTCCCCCTTGCACTTTCAAAATAAAATAATAATAAAGAAAAGTTTTAATCTATATTAACAAGAATAATCCCAAAACACTCCTTCACAAAGTCACAAAATCTCCTGTTTTAAAAATTCATTTGACATTCCCATAAAATATGATATAATAAAACTACCTTAAAACCCTAAGGGTAACTATCATAAATATAAAAATGTTGACAAACTAAGCTGGATTTTTCTAGCTTTTTTTGTTATAATAATTTCGAGTTCAACAACTCATTATATTTATGATAGGAGGTTCAGAGCCGTGTCAAATGAGGATCTTATCAGACTTATCATTGTTCTATACATCGTTTATAGAATAACTAAATAGTCTGGCAAAACCGAATTTCACCTCTACCTCTGCCCTTAGGGGCTTTTTTTTATAATAATATAAGTATAATTTGCCGTCGGAGCATTTTTATGTGCTGGCAAAACTGTCTGAGCATAAGCGAGTTTTTTGCCAGTACGTAAAAATGTCGTAGACTAGCCAGGGTGCAGGGGCATGGCGATGATGCCCCTGCTTAAAAAATTCATTTGACATTTTCATAAAACATGATATAATAAAATTATCTTAAAACCCTAAGGAACTTTAATGTGTTAAAAATTGGAACTAAAAAACTGGAAAAATCCAGTTTTTTTTGTTATAATTAATCCTTACAATCAAATAAAAATGTCGTGATTTTTTTGGAATAAAAACGATGTTTGAGCGTAGCGAGTTTCGTTTTTGTTTCAAAAAAATGCTTAGACAAGCCGGGGATGCAAGGGGGATGGCGACTGTTCCCCCTTGCACTTTCAAAATAAAATAATATATAAAGAAAAGTTTTAACTTTTATTCACAAAAATAATTTAAAATTTTAGAATTAGTAAAACTTTTTAATCTGGTAATTGACGTCTTTACGTTAAAATAAATTAAATATAAAATTAGAAAATTTACTTCCAAAACAACTTATCAAATAAAGTCTTCCTTTTAGGCATCCCCTCAATCTTAACCCCTTTCTTTATCCAATACTTTTTACAAGCAATATCATACAAAGGCTCATCCGCCAAGCTATCCGAATAAAACTTCACAATCTCATATTCAAACCCCTTTTCCTTCGCCCATTCATCCAGCTTTTTAACTTTCTCTTCCCCCTTATTGTTTTTTCCATCAATTTTCGCAACAAAAGTTTCTCTGCCATTCTTTCCATCACTCACAAAATTAGTCCCAAAAACTTTATCATACCCAAGCGATAACAAAAAGTTTTCAATCAAAAATAATGGACTTGCCGAAGACACAATAACCATTTCACACTCTTTTTTATTTTTCTCCAATTCTTCTCTTGTCCAAGAATAAATTTTATTCCCTTTAATTTCCCAAAATTCAGCCACCAGTTCCTCAATCTCACTTTTAGAATGTCTTTCCAAAAATTCAAAATATCTCTCCTTCAAGGTTGTCAAATTTATTATTTTTAACAAATAAAAAATCAAATCCTTAGAATACTTCATCATAAACAAAACCGACCTAACCGGATACTTCTTCAAATAAAATACCGAAAAATTAACCCCTGTCTCCCCATCATAAAGCGTCTTATCAAAATCATAAACGATAATTTTCTTCTTCCCAACTTCTTCTTTTCTCATCTAATAAACTCTCCTCCCATTTTCCAATAACAAATCTAACTATAAAAAAATTTATTTGACATTTTCATAAAATATGATATAATAAAAACACCTTAAGACCCTAAGGGTAACTTATAAAACAAAATAAAATTATTGACAAATTAGGCTAGATTTTTCTAGCTTTTTTTGTTACAATAATACAAATCACAATTTACTGTCGGAGCATTTTTATGTGCTGGCAAAACTGTCTGAGCGTAAGCGAGTTTTTTGCCAGTACGTAAAAATGTCGTAGACTAGCCGGGGATGCAAGGGGGATGGCAACTGTTCCCCCTTGCACTTTTAAAGTAAAATAATATACCAAAAAAAATTTAATCTATATTAACAAGAATAATCTCAAAATTCTTTATTATAAAATTATCTTAAAACCCTAAAGGTACTTTATTGTATAAAACAAAAATTTACTAATGAAATAAGGCTAAATTTTTCTAGCTTTTTTTACAGCAATACAAATCACTACTGTCGGAGCATTTTTATGTGCTGGCAAAACTGTCTGAGCACAAGCGAGTTTTTTGCCAGTACGTAAAAATGTCGTAGACTAGCCGGGGATGCAAGGGGGATGGCAACTGTTCCCCCTTGCACTTTTAAAGTAAAATAATATACAAAAAAAGTTTTAATCTCTATTAACAAAAATAATCTCAAAACTCTAAGAAACTCTCTTTTTGCTGTATAAAAAATTCTAATGTTTTCCCATACAAAACATATTTAACATTCCGCAACTCCTCAATGTTATTAGCATTCAAAGCACACATTATCATTCTGCACTCATTTTTCCAGTTTTCCACAATTTCAATCACTTTCTCAACTTCATATTTCACAACTAATTCCAAAATTACTTTAGAAATTCCAACCGCTTTTGCCCCCAAAACCAATGACTTCACGATATCCAGCGGATTTCTAACACCTCCACTTGCAATAATTTCCACTTTATCCACATAATTTTTTAAATTCAAAAGACAAGAAACTGTAGTCTGTCCCCAATTATCCAAATAATGAAGAGCATTTTCCCGCCTCATATTTTCAATAAATGCAAAGCTAGTTCCCCCACGCCCACTTATATCAAATGTCTTTATTCCAAGTTCAATCCCTTTTTTTACCGTATCTTCAGTCATTCCAAATCCAACCTCTTTCAAGACAAGCGGGATTTTAATATTTTTTACAAATTTTTGTAAATTATTTTCCCATTCTCCAAAATTTCTGCTTCCTTCTGCCATAATAAGTTCTTGCATGAGGTTAACATGAACTTGTAAAAACAACGGATCCAAAGCCTCAACAGCCTTAATCCCAGCCGTATAATCTTTATCAATTCCAATATTTGTGGCAAGCTTTAAAAAAGGATTCTCCCTTTTCACAATTTCAAACGAATCATCGCCAGCATTTTTCAAAGCCGCACTATAAGATCCTGTCACAAGCAAAATGCCACACTCGCTCGCAACTCTAGCCAACTTTTGATTAATTTTTTTTGCATTCTCGCTTCCGCCTGTAATTGCATTAATAAAAAATGGCACTTCAAATTCACACTCCGCAAATCGAGTTTTCAGCTCAATTTCTTCAAGGTTATATTTTGGAATTGAACAATGAATAAGCTCAACCTCATCAAAGCTATTATATTTACTCCTATGCTCCAACGCATACCTAATATGCTCATCTTTCCTATTTTTCAATGTTTTCTCCTCTTTTTATTTATTTTAATCATTTATAAAAGTTTAAAATCCAACAAAAACTATGTTTTTTAAATAAAAAAACTTAGATTATTGAAACATATCTATTTATAATTTTTCAGAATACAACAATTCAATCCCCAGTTTTTTCCATTTTTCAACAACTATTTTAGTATCCTTTTCATCAAAAGAAAATGCAATCCCACAATCTCCACCACCTGCCCCGCTGCTTTTTGCACAAATATCCAAATTTTTTGTGGCATTCACCAATTCTTTTAATTTTTTACTATAAATATTTTCATTTAGATTTTCAAGCAATTTTCCATTTTCGCCAATACATTTTTTAATTATCAATTTATCCCCATTTTTTATGGCTTCTTTCAATTTTTCTACAACTTTTTCCACATTTTCCAAAAAATTTTTACTCTCACAAATAGAATTTTTTACAATATTTATTAAATCTCTTGAAATAGCAGGCTCCTTTGTCCACCCAGCCAAAAATTCACAACTTAAACTATTTTCTTTTTTATCAAAATAAAGCTCAGAAATTTCATAATTCCAGTCAATTTTTAAAATATTTTCCAATGTTTCATTTTTTATTAATTCCCTAATTTTTTGTCTATCAAAAGATCTGTAAAAAATTAAATTTTCATAAGAAATACAGGCAATATCCCCCATAGAACCATTATCCCCACGTTTTAGCAAGACATAAGAAGACAGCTTAAAAATCATTTCTTTAGAAATTTTTAAATTATACAAGCTCAAAATAGACTTTATTGTTAAAATTACAACACTTCCACTCGAACCAATTCCAAACTTTTTCCCATCTTTTTCCATTTTTCCTGTAATTTTTAGATTAAAAGGCTTAATCTTCAAATTTTTTAATTTTAAATATTCCCCCATAACAAATATCGTTTCACAAATAAGCGAATAATTTTTATCAAAATTTTTTAAAATATTTTCATTATCAAAAGCATCTTTTTCAATAGTTAATTTATAATCAAACATATCTGAAAAAACTGTATATTCATCCGTATCTGAAAAATTTATTTTTGATTCCATAAATATATTTACATTTTTTATAATCGCACTCTGCCCAGCTGTCAAAATCGAATATTCTCCGGCAATATAGAGCTTTCCGCAAGTTTTATTAGTTATTATTTTATTTCTTAGCATTTTTTTCTCTTTCAATTTTTTTATTTTTTCACTTCATAGAAAACTTATCATTTATTTGTAAATTATACCATAAAAAAATACGATTTTAAACTGTTTGACAATAGAAATATAATATGATACCATTATAAATAAACTTAAATTAAAAAGGAAGTGGTTTTGTGAACGAATTAATAAAACAATTGCAAAATAGACGTTCTGTAAGAGAATTTACAGGAGAAAAACTAAAAGAAGAAGATTTAAAAACTATTCTTGAAACTGCTCAAAGAGCAGCAAATTCAATAAATGGTCAGCAAACTACATTAATTGTTATAAAAGATAAAGAAAAATTAGCAAAAATTGCAGAATTATGTGGCGGTCAAAAACATATCGCTCAAGCTGAAGCATTTATTTTTGTATTAATCGACTTTCACCGTGGAGTTTATGCCACAGATTCTATTGGAAAAAGAAACATCGCCCCAAAATCTGCTGATGGAATCCTAGTTGGAGCAGTTGATGCTGGAATTATGGTAAATGCACTGCAAACTGCAGCCTTTGCCCTTGGTTACGGAAGCACTGTAATCGGAGCAATTAGAAAAGAAACAAAAGAATTCATAAAAATGCTAGGACTTCCAAAATACGTTTTCCCAATTATTGGTACAACAATTGGAGTTTCTGCCGAAAGAAAACTAACAAGATTAAAACCAAGAGTCCCACTAGATACATTCGTATTTGAAGACACTTATGATGCCAAAAAAGTAGAAGAAGGCGTAGAATTCCACGAAAAAGACACTATAAAATGGCGTGAAGAAAACGGAACTCCACAACTACCATCATACAAAGAAATGATTTCAATAATCTACGAAAACTTCTACAACAAATCAAAACAAGATTTAGAAGACCAAGGCTTTAAATTTACCGACGACTTGGAAGAACAATAATTTAAAATTATTTTTTTGATTAAAATAATCATTATTGGAAATTAAAAATGTCGTGATTTTTTGGAAATGAAAATTTCTGTTTGAGCGAAGCGAGTTTAATTTTCATTTTCAAAAAATGCTTAGACAAGCGGGGTTTGCAAAGGGGATGGCGACTGTTCCCCTTTGCATTTTTAAAAATAAAAAATATAGAAAGTATAGGAATAACATATATTCATAAAAATAATTTAAAAAATAATAGATTATTCAATGAAAACTTTAATAACAATAAAATTAATATCTTGTATAATATATTAAAAAAAATTTTGGAGGAAAAAAAGAAATGATAAAATTTACAAAAGCAAAAAAAATATTAATGGGATTAATGGTATTGGGACAATTAACAGCAATTCCCACTATTGCAAATGCCGCTCAAACCACAAAAGAAACAGCAGAAATTAAAAAATTTGACTCCCTAAATACTGCAGCTCAAGATTATGCAAAAGTGCTACAAGAAATTTCAAACTACGGTTCACGTGAAATGCTAAAATCAATTAACCCAGATGTTGATAAATATGTTGCAAAAATAAATAACCCAACATTAAAAAAACAATGGGAAGATTCAAATACAATGCTTATTGAACAATTTGAAGTATCAGTTTACAAAGTAAATGAACATGGAAATGATGGTGAAGTTGTATTCTTGATTAAAGGATACGATGAAAAAGCATTAGACAAATACTTAGGAGATAATGCAAGCCAATATGCAAAAGTTGACAGCGGAAAAGACGAAATTGAAGTTGATATTGAAAAATATATAAAACTTCAATATAATTATTTAAAAAATACAAAAAAAATCAATTTAGCAACATCTACTGTTAAGTTTGCCAAAGGTAGCGATAATAAATGGCAAGTTATTAAATAAATATCCAAATAAAAAAGCTAGAGAAATCTAGCTTAATTTTTTTTACAATAACAAAATACAGTTTAATTCTATTCAAGACTAAACTGTCAATAATTCTTTTTCTTTTTTAGCTAAAGCATCATCAACTTGTGCAATAAATTTATTTGTTGTTTTTTGAACTTTTTCTTCATTTGATTTCAATTCATCTTCTGTAATTTCATTATCTTTTTCAAGTTTTCTTAACTTGTTGTTTATATCTTTTCTTACGTTTCTAATCGCAATTTTTCCTTCTTCAGCTTCTTTTTTTACCATTTTTACATATTCTTTTCTACGATCCTGTGTAAGTTCTGGCACAACAAGTCTAATAACTTTACCATCATTTGAAGGATTAAATCCTAAATTTGCTTGTAAAATTGTTTTTTCAATTACTGGAATTAGTGACTTGTCCCAAGGATCAATTACTAATAATCTAGCTTCTGGAGCTGAAACTGTTCCAACTTGATTTAATGGAACTGGTGAACCGTATGCTTCCACAGTTACTCCGTCAAGCATAGAAACACTAGCACGTCCTGCTCTTACGTGAGAAAATTTTTCTTTTGTATTTTCTACAGATTTTTGCATTTTTTCTTCAGCTTCTTTTAAAATTGCATCTAACATTTTTACCACCTTTTTATTTTTTTATTTTTTATCTAATATCTTTTATTTTTTTACAGTTGTTCCTATATTTTCACCTTGAGCCATTTTTAAGATATTACCTTCTTCCAAAGCATTAAATACTACAATTGGCATTTGATTTTCTCTACATAGTGAAAGTGCTGATGTATCCATTACTCCCAAGTTTTTGGAAATCGCTTCATCAAATGTTACAGTATCATATCTGACAGCATCATCAAATTTCATAGGATCTTTATCGTAAATTCCATCAACTTTTGTTCCTTTTGCAAGCACATCTGCTTGAATTTCTACTGCTCTTAAAGCTCCCGAAGAATCTGTTGTAAAGTAAGGATTACTTGTTCCACCTGCAAAAATAACAACTCTTCCTTTCTCCAAATGTCTTATAGCTTTACGTCTTATATAAAGTTCAGCAACTTGTGGCATTTGAAGTGCAGTCATCACACGTGTCGGTACTCCCAAGTTTTCGATTGAATTTTGCAATGCAAGCCCATTCATAATTGTTGCAAGCATTCCCATCGTATCTCCTGTCACTCTGTCAAAGCCTTTTTCCATCCCGCTTATTCCACGAAAAATATTTCCACCACCAATAACAATAGCAATTTGTACACCTTTTTCATGAACATCTTTTATTTGTTTTGCAAAACTTTCAAGCACTTCATTTGAAAATCCAAATTCCTTATCCCCTGCAAGTGCTTCCCCACTTAATTTTAATAATATTCTTTTATATTTAAACATTTAGGAGCCTCCATATTTTATATATTTATGAAAAAATAAGGGGATTTATTTCCCCTTATAGCAAAAACTAATTTCCAGAAATTTGTGCAGCTACTTCAGCAGCAAAATCTACTTCTTCTTTTTCAATTCCTTCTCCAACTTTAAATCTGTCAAATGAATTTATTGTGCTAGGGGCAATAAATTCTCCGATAGTAACGCTGTCATCTCTAACATATTTTTGTTGTACTAAACAGTTTTCTTCGTAGAATTTTCTCATTTTTCCTTGTAATATTTTGTCGATAATATTAGCAGGTTTTCCTTCAGCAGTTAATTGGTGTCTTGCAATTTCTTTTTCTCTTTCCAAATCATCAGCAGTAACTTCTGATTTATCTAAATATTTTGGATCCATTGCAGCAATATGCATTGCAACTCCTCTTGCTTTTTCAATATTTTCAGGAGTAGCTTCTCCACTAACATTTAATAATACACCAATTTTTCCACCTAAGTGAATATAAGTTTCAACAAATCCATCAGTTGAAATAACTTTTAATCTTCTGATATTCATGTTTTCACCAATTTTAGCGATTAATTCTGTTAAATGAGTTTCAACAGTTTTTCCTTCAAATTCAACTTCTTTCAATTCATCTTCACTTGTTAAATCATGACTTAAAGTTAATTCTACTAATTTTTCTCCAAAAGATTTAAATTCACTATTTTTAGCAACAAAATCAGTTTCAGAATTAAATTCCAAGATAGCACCTTTTTTTCTATCTTCAGAAACTGCTGCAAACACCAATCCTTCTGCTGCAACTCTTCCAGATTTTTTAGCTGCTTTAGCAATTCCTTTTTCTCTTAACCAGTCAATTGATTTTTCAACATCTCCACCGTTTTCTTGTAAAGCTTTTTTACAGTCAAGCATTCCTGCTCCTGTTCTTTCTCTTAATTCTTTAATAAGTGCTGTTGTAATTGCCACTTTATTTCCCTCCTAAATATATTTTTTATTTTTATATTTTAAATTTATACTCGAACTTATTTAAAATCGAACTATTAAAAATTACATAAACTTAGAATTTAAGTAAAATAGTCATAACTTTTGAGTTCGGTTTAAAATTAATTTTACTATATTTATGACAAAAGAAAAACCTTTGCTAAATAATATTTTTGTATTAC
This sequence comes from Leptotrichia sp., assembly GCF_057270615.1. Classification (NCBI taxonomy): domain Bacteria; kingdom Fusobacteriati; phylum Fusobacteriota; class Fusobacteriia; order Fusobacteriales; family Leptotrichiaceae; genus Leptotrichia; species Leptotrichia sp. Next base: position 516 of record NZ_DBHIXN010000051.1, on the reverse strand, counting down.
GAGAACAGGGGAATGGCTTTATTCCCCTCACATCTTATTTAATTCTCTATATAAACTATTTTTTTAATCAAAAGTTTTTGTTAAATTCAATTACGCTTCTGTGTTTTCTTCAGCAGCTTCTTCTACAGTTTCAGACACTACTTCTTCAACAACTTCTTCGTTTGCAGGAACTTCTAATTCTTCCCCTTCAGCAACATTTTCGATTCCGCCATTTCCTTCAATTGCAGCATTTGCAATAACTTGCGCAAATAATTTTACTGATCTTATAGCGTCATCATTTGCAGGAATTTTGTAAGTTACTAAATCAGGATCTACATTTGTATCGATTAATGCGATTACAGGAATTCCTAATTTTTTAGCTTCTTCTAATGCTAAGAATTCTTTTTTGATGTCAACTACAAATAATGCAGCTGGCAAAGTGTTCATTTCTTTGATTCCACCAATATTTTTAGAAAGTTTTGCCATTTCTTTTCTTAATAATCCAGCTTCTTTTTTAGTGTAAGCTGTATCTAAAGT
>NZ_DBHIXN010000050.1:0-14390 GCF_057270615.1 Leptotrichia sp. | reverse complement strand
GCGGGCATCATAACATTTTCAAGTGCAGTAAATTCATTTAGCAGATAATGAAACTGAAATACAAATCCTATTTTCTCATTTCTTATCATAGTTTTAGCTTTTTCATCTCTATAATGGATTTTTTCTCCACTAATGTAAATTTCTCCATCAGTTGGCTCATCCAAAAGTCCCAATATATTTAAAAGAGATGTTTTCCCGCTTCCTGACTTACCTTGAATTGAAATGAAATCTCCTTTATTAAATGCCAAATTTATATTTTTCAATATATGAATATTTTCAACTTTTGTCTTATAAATTTTATTGACATTCCTCAATTCTATTATTTTATTCATATTTCAACGCCTCCACAGGTTTTAATCTTGCTGCCCTTGTTGCTGGGAAAATTGTTGATAAAAATACGACAACAAATGTTACTCCATAAATAATCAAAAGTTCCTGTTGCGAAATATATAGTGGCAATTCTTCCAAATAATAAGTCCCACCTTTCATATATGCTTTAAACAAAACCTTTAAAGTCATCAACACAATCGGTGAAAGTCCACTTGCTAAAATCATTCCAAAAACTCCGATTATTAAACCTTCTATTGTAAAAATCTTTCTAATACTTCTATTTGTATAACCAATTGATTTTAAAATCCCAATATCTTTTATTTTTTCGCGAACAATCATATTTAAAATTACTGATACAGCAAAACTTGCAATAATCAAAAGTAAGCTCAAAATAGCAATTAATACAAATTTTTCAAACTGTACTGCCTTTAATAAATTTTGATTAATTATTTTCCAGCTTATTACTCCGTACTCTTTAGAATTTACAGCATTTTTTACATAAGATAATGTTTGTTCGACTTTTTCAGGATGTTCAACTTTAATTCCAATTTCAGTTGCTACTTTCCCTTGGTCTGATAAAATTTGCATTGTTTCCAAAGGCACAACTATAAGATTTGAATCATAATCTAAGGATCCTGTCTTAAAAATTCCCCTTACTATAAGTTTTATTTCCTTATTTTCAGATGATACAAGACTTATTTCCTTTCCGACTTTTAAATTCATCTCAATTGCTAATTGTTCACCAACTAAAACTGAATTAAGCTCTGAAATATTGTTATTCCCATCTATTATTCTTAAATTAAGTCCGTTTTTCACATTTTCTGGACTAATTCCATCAGCTAACACACCTTTAGCCAATCCTTCACTCTTTAATATAGACTGACTATTTATTTGTGGAATAACAGCTTTTACGCCTTTAATTTTTTTTATATTTTCTACAGTTTCTCCATAATTTTCAAAAAAAGTTGTTTTCTTGTTTTTTATAAGAATATGAGGACTCATTGTCAACAATGAATTTATCATATTTTTATTCAATCCATTTGAAACAGTCATTGAAACAATAAAAACCGTTACTGCAATAGCTACTCCTAATACTGAAAATATACTTTGAAATTTTCTTTCAATAATGTGTCTAAATGCAATAAAAAATTCTACCATATTTCTCTTATGCTCTTCCTTTCTACTTTTAAACATTTTTTTAGTTCTTTTAATATTAATATTCTGTACTAAATATATTTTACAATTTAATTTACCTTATTTTGAAATTAGACCTAATCACTAACTTAATTTTTTTTATTTCCACAATGAATAAAAACTTTTTGTTTCATAATATTTGTTTTATTAAATCCAAAATCCGTATAATTTTAAAAGTTCTATTTTACATCATTTGACATTTCATGTGAAATATTATAATTTTCCATAAGTGCTTCTCGCTGTGCCTTTACTTGAGCCACATCTAGCACAATTTCATTACCTTCTTCATCTTCAAAAACAATAAATTCATTATTAGTATTTTTAATTTTTCTAACAAAATCGTTAAAATCTTTATATTTTTCACCATTAACTTTTGTAATAATTTTATTTTCTAAATCTGAATATCCTAAATTTACATCAAATGGAAGAACTCTCACTAATATAACAAGACCATTATAGTCCTTGAACAGTTCTTCTCTATCATAAATTGCAGGTAAAGTATCAGTAGGACTGGCCTGTGAAACTGCTGTAATATAATTTGTTGTAAGCGGTTCAAAAACTAGTCCCCCATAAATATAATATGAAGGAGAGTCTTGCAACTTCGTACTTTTTACAACACTATATTTTATATCTGTCTTTTTAAGTGTAACTTGTCCTTTTTCAACTTTTTTATCTCTTATAATTTCATAACTTAAATTTTGTCCATATTTTTTTTCCTGATTTATAAAATTAAAATCAGTCTTTTCATTTTTACGAAATTCTACTGTCCCATCTGATTCAATATCTTTTCCATCTAATTTTAATAATACATCATTTCTTTTTAAAATTCCACTAAATGGTGAGTTTTGAAAAACTTTTTTTATAATAATACCTTTTGAATCATTATTCAATCCTAACATTTTACGTTGTGATGTACTTTCTAATTTTGCCCATTGTATACCTAATTTTGGAGGTCCATCATAGTTTCCATCTTTTATGTCATCCAAAAAATTATTAAGTATGTTAACAGGAATAAAGTATCCAATATTATCAGCTTGTGTAAGCCCCGCAAAAGCAACTCCCACAACTTTTCCATTACTCAAAACTGGTCCTCCGCTATTTCCACTATTAATCGCAGCATCAGTCTGTCCAATCAAAAATTTCTGATTTGTCAAAGTATATGTATTATGTTCCATTCTTGAGACAATTCCTCTAGTTGTACTTAGCTTATCTCCTCCAAGTGGATATCCATAAACTGTAAGACTATCCTCAATTTTTGGAAGTTCACCTAATTTTAATGTAGTTGTTCCATTAAAAAAAGCCTTATCTTCTACATCAATCATTGCCAAATCATATTCTTCTGAAATAAATTTAACATTTGCTTTATATTTTCTCGAGTCCCCTTCTTTTCTAACTTGTAAAAACTTCTCATTTAATACTGCATGAGCATTCGTAATAATCCTGTTTCCATCTATAATAAATCCTGTAGCTGTTGAATTAAAATCTTGCCCATTTTGCCAAGGTGAAGCATAATTAAACATCTGATGTGCAGCATAAACCTTAACAAGTGCTTTTTTTACTGAAATATCATCAGCAAAAATGAATCCGCACAAAATTATGTTTATTATAAAAACTATTTTTTTTATATTCATATTTCAAACCTTTCTTAAATATTCTAAATATCCATTTTTTCTCCAATTTGATTCTGTATCAATTTCAAGAATAATAATTCATTACTTATATTCAATCTAATTTGTACCTTTTTTTTATCTTTTGTTATCACTTCTAAAAATTTATCTGATTTGCTAGAATTTATTCTCATCATCCTTATAGCTGCACTCTCAATATCTTCCATTTTAATACATATTTTTTTTAAAAATATTTTATTATTTTCTATTACAATTTTGTAACTAAATAAAACAAATGTTGCTCCTACAACATATCCCAAAAGAATCACAATAAAAATAATTTTTATCGGTGTAAGTTTTTCAATTCCAACAATTCCTTTATACAACGAATATATTGCTATAGCAGCAATTATTATAAAAAAAATAGATGACGAAATTATATATTTAGAGTTTGCCCTGAAAATATACTTATCTTTCTCATCTTCTATTTTATAGTTATCAAGTTTACTTTTTAAATTTTCTATATTAATAAAACTATTCATCATTCTCCAACTTATAAAATTAAAATTTAATAATTTAAAAATAAATTATTCTGGAACTTTATAAGTTTCTTCTCCTTCTTTTTTTAAACTCAAATCATTTCTTGCAAATTTTTCAACCTTTTCATGTTCATCTGAATTTTTTTCCTGATATAATAATTTACTTTTTTTGGCTTCAAGCTCTTTTATTTCAGCATTTGTATTAGCCAAACTAATTTCCATAGCTTTTTTACCTAAAAATACACTTACACTTTGCCCAATAAAATAGACTACCAAACTAAAAAATATAATATTTCCAATAAAACGTAATTTTTTCATTATTCCTCCTGCTTTTTATTTCTTATTTTTTCTATTTCCTTTATAAAGCTATCTAAACTGTCAAACTTTTTATAAACAGAAGCAAATCTCACGTAAGCAATCTCATCCAAGTCTATCAAATATGAAAGTATCTTTTCACCTAATTCACTAGATTTTATTTCACCTGAATATTCTGTTAATATCTCACGTTCAATTTTATCTATTGTTTCCTCAATTTTTTCAATATCAATATTACGGTTTTCAAACGCTCTAACAATTCCATTATAAACTTTCTCACGTGAATAAGGCTGTTTTTCTCCACTTTTTTTTATTACAATCAATGATAATTCAGCAACTTTTTCATGAGTTGTAAATCTTTTTCCACATTTTTCACACTCACGTCGCCGCTTAATTGAGTTTCCTTCAAAATAGGAACGACTATCAATAACTTTTGTATTTTCATAACCGCAAAATGGACATCTCATAATTTATACCCTTATCTTTCTGAATCTCTTCATTTATTCATTTTAATTAATAAACATTTACGAATAACTAATTATCTGATCCCAATTCATATAAGTAGCAGGATCTTTGCTAAACTTCTTTGAAAAATTAAAAACTTTTATTTAAAAAATATTATCCATTCATTTCTTCAGTTCGGATAATTCTAATGATTTCTTCATTTGACTCAGCTTTTAATAAATTATCTATAAATTTATTATCTCTTATCAATCTTGATATTCTTGCTAATACTTTCAAATATTCTTGTGTTTTTTCTTCTGGACATAAAAACATAAAAAAAATATTTACATTTTCATTATCTAATGATTCATAATCTATTTCATTTTTTGAAATTCCAAAAGTTGCTATCAATTCATCTACTGCTTTTGTCTTTGCATGTGGTAATGCAATTCCTTTTCCAATTCCAGTCGATCCCATTTCTTCCCTAGCAAAAATATCACTTAATCCCAATTCTTCATCTTTTATTAAATTTGTTTTTTTTAAATTATTATACAACTCTTTAATTACCGAATTTTTACTTTTTGATTCTAAATTTAGATTTATCGTATTCACTTTGATATAGTCAGCAACATTTTTAGTTTCCATAAAATTCCTCCATAATAAATTTCTTTATTTCTATTTTCGTTTGCAAATTTCTATTTACAAAACTTTCAAAAATTACAACTACTTTTTTTAAAAAACTTATATAACTTTCCATTTTTTCTTGAATTTCATCCATACAAAAATTATTTCTTGAAATTTTCAAAATTTCTTTATATTTTTGTATGTCTTGCCTATTATTTTTTTCAAATATTAAATTAATCTCATTTATATCATAAATTCCGTGTTCTATCATTATTCTTCTTAAAAATGATAGTATAATGTAATATTTATATCCTTTTTTTATATATGGAAGAGCATCAATAAAACTTAATATGTCTACTAATTTATCAAAAAAATCTCCATTTTCTTCAGTCATATAATAAATTTTATCTATACTATCCAGTATGTACAACGATATTTCCAATTTTTCAATATTTTTCAATATTTTTTTAAAATCTTTTATAATTTCTATATCTTTTACAACATAATAATTATTCTTTTGAAAAAGTGTAATTTCAATTTTATTTAGCGGATTTAAAGAACCAATATTTCTTTTTTTAGATTTTCGGATTCCATAAGCTGTTGCCATTATTTTTCCGTAATCTTTACTAAAAAGTGTTACCAATAAATCCGCTTCTCTCATTTCTTTTCTTTTTAATACAATACAGTTTGTTTTTATAACTTTCATATATTTTAAACTTTAATACACTTCAAATTTTTATTTTTACAATTATCTAAAATTTGACAATGTATAAATTATTCGCGAACCTCCGCTTTTTACAGAAATCTTTGTTGGATAGCTATATCCATTAGAAGATCTATAGTCACTAAAATTTACAGTATTTCCTTTGCTATTTATCGCAGTTAACCAGTTATTTGTAAATGTGAATGTATCTCCATTTCTAGTTTGTGTCTTTTTAGAAGTTATACCTCTTAATTTGTTAAATACAGACAATATAGTTGCTTCACTTTTTTCAACTTTTTGAGTAACAGTCTGTTTTAATCTTGGATAATAAATTGTTTTTTTACTTCCATTAAAAGTATAAACTTCTCCTTTATTCGTACTTGGTGCTGTAATTGTCAACTTCATTGTCCCTGAATTATATGCCATTACATAACTTTTACTTCTTTTTTGCCCATTAATTGTAGCATCTTCAGTAACATTTACTGTAAAACTTCTTTTTTGCCAAAAATCTTTAGAAAAAGAAAATGCCGATACCAATAAAAATAATAATATAACTTTTTTTGTCATTGTTAATTGTCTTAACATAACTAAACTCACCTCTTTATTTAAATATTTATGTTACTATTTTGTATATATTAATACAACTTCCTTTAGTTATCCTGTGAATTTTCTTTGTTTTGTTGTTCTTCTTCAGCTTTTACCTGATTTTGTATTTGAGTATTAATTACATCATTAACACTCCACTTATAAACTAACACACTTTGAATGTCAAATACATTAAAATTCGGCTTAAATTTTATTTCCTTTATTTTATTAAAATCATTTAAATCCGTTACCCTAAAACTTCCTATTTTTAGCCCTTTTGGTAAAATGTCACTTATTCCAGAAGTCTCTATATTAAATACTGTATTTTTATCAACTTTTCCATCGTTGTAATTTTGAACTGAAAATGTTCCATTCCCATTACCACGTAAAATCTGTTGATCATTTCCATTTAATACAACACTTAACTTTGAAGTTTTACTTGTTAATAAAGTTACTTCCGAATATTCATCACTTACCTTGGAAATTTTTCCAACGAGATATCCGTTAAACATTACTGGTAAATTTATTTTTATACCTTGTGCAGATCCCTTATTTATATACATTCTTTCTGATGAGCTTCCAGTTTCAACAAGTGCTACATCCGCTGCTATAAATTCAGATGGATTTTTTTGACGCATTTCGAGCATTTTTCGTAATTTCTCGTTTTCTTCCTTTAAATATGCAAATTCCATGTTTTGAACTTTATTTTTTTGTAACTCAAAATCTCTATTTTTATTATTTTCAACATATTCTTCAATATAGCTAATGTCATTAACTCTTGATTTTAATTTTAAAATTTGAGTATACAGCATACTTTTTACTTTCACTAACTTAAAATTTACTGCCTGAGTAACTCCATCCAAAAATGTAAATGAACTTGTAATTCTATTTTTGAAAGCAAATAATATTATTATTACAATTATTACTATCAAAACTGTTCTACCTGTACTTTTTTTCTCAGAAAAACCACCTAATTTCATTATTATCTAATCCTCTCATTTTTTTATTTCAAAACAATCATTGAATACTAGATGCTTCAAAATTAAGTTCTAAAAGACATATTTTTCAAAAATTTATTCATAAAAATTATCCAAAAATAAAAATTTAAAAATAACAAAAATACGTAATTTTAACTTTAAAGCGATATTATTATAATATCATATAACATACATTATATCAAGTATTTTTATAATTTATTTTTATATGATAAATCTGCTTTAAATTCTAAAATATTTATTTTATATACTCAAAACCCATTTAAAATTAAAAATTATATAAACTTTAGGTTCAAGTAAAATAGCCATAACTTTTAAATTCAATTTTATTATACTATAGCATAAATTTATTTCTGCAAAAAAACAAAAAGGCACTATCAAATTAAGTACCTTTTTTTAATTTATTCTTGCCCAACGACAGCTCTGTAGTGTTTTTCAAGTTTTTGAAGTTTTTCAGGATTATTTCTCAAATAGAAATTTACTTTTTCAATTATGTCTGGTGTAGCTTGTGTTCCTTCTTGCACAACTTCAACTGTATCACTTTCATCCCCAGTAACTGCTTCAGAAGTATCTGTAACTGATTTTAAATCGATTCTTTTTTTAATAATTCTTTCAGGTTTTGGAGCTGCTTCTCTTTTAAGAGCCTCTTTTCTGTATTCTTCAAGAATTTTTTTTGTATTCACATCAGCAAAAGCCATTACTGAAATTGCTGCAATCCCAATTAAAATAAACTTTTTCATTTCAATTATCCTTTCTTTCTGTTAGTACATTTCTAACAATGATCTCAACTTTGTCTATATTATATCAATATCTGCCAAAAACTTCAAGAAAAAAATTTAAAAATATATTTTTAAACTTTAAAATCAACAAATTTTCTAACTCTATTCTTTTGAATTAATAAAAAATTAAGTAAAAAAAAATCTGAATTAAAGTAAACATTGCTATAATAAAGTTACCAAAGTTCAAAGGTAGATTGGAGGTTATAATGAAAAAAATATTGATGCTAGCTGGAGCTTTGATTATATCTGCTGTATCATTTGCAGATTTAGAAAGCACAATCAAAAATCACTATAGTAACAAAACTATAGATTTAACGGTTGTATCAAAACCAAAACAAGAGGTGAAAAGTAGTGGAACTTCTTCTGCAGCAGTAAGAGATCAAATTATCTCGTTTGCACAAACAAAATTAGGTTCACCATATGTTTGGGGAGCAACTGGTCCAAACACTTTTGATTGTTCGGGCTTCGTTGGTTACGTATTCAAAAAAGCTGCTAATGTAAACTTGCCTAGAGTTTCAAGTTCACAAGCAACATTTAAACCAAGAATTTCATCAATGAATATGACGAAAGGCGATTTGGTATTTTTTGAAACAACTGGAAAAGGTCGTATTTCTCACGTAGGTATCTATATGGGTGATAGACAATTTATTCATGCTTCTTCTGGAAGTAGAAGAGTAACAGTTTCTAGTTTAGACAGTAATTTTTACAACAAGACATTTAGATGGGCAATTAATCCATTTAGTTAATCTATGAATTAATTTCTTATAAATAAATATATTCTTTACATAAATTCTTGTATAAACAAGAAAAAATAAAAATCATAATTGATTTAAAAAATTAAAAAACTTTGGAATAAGGAGTTTTATCTCAATTGAAGAGATATTACTCCTTTTTTTTCTATTTTTCCATGTTATTCTATTATTTAAATAATAAATTTATTATAATATTACATTATTTAAGGAGCTTAAAATATTATGAAAATTAATAGATTATTTGAAATTTTATATCTGTTACTTGAAAAAAAGACAATTACTGCCAAAGAACTTGCCACATATTTTGAAGTTTCAGTTAGGACAATTTACAGAGATATTGACATTCTAAATTCTGCTGGTATCCCAGTTTATTTTCAAAGAGGAAAATATGGCGGAATAAAATTAATGGATAACTATATAATGAACAAATCCTTGCTTTCTAGAAGAGAGCAGAATGAAATACTTTATGCCCTGCAAAGTTTAAATGCCACTAATTATCCAAATAACAATAAAACTCTTTCAAAATTAAACGCTATTTTTAACAAAAAATCAGACAATTGGATAAAAATAGACTTTTCCAGATATAATTGCGATGATAACACTCTATTTGAAAAAATTAAGGAGGCAATATTAACTAAGCAAACCGTAAAATTTAATTATTTTAACACAAAAGGTGAACATTCTGAAAGAACAGCAGACCCTTTAAATTTATGGTTTAAAGAAAGAGCATGGTACTTATTTGCCTATTGTCACAAAAAAAGCGATATTCGTCAATTTAAAATAACAAGAATCAAAAATCTAACTTTAACAAACGAATATTTTGAAAAAACAAGTAAAGACTTTGAAATAAATAAGAAGAAAAGTACTATAGAAACTATAAAAATCATAGTTGAAATCCATAAATCACAAGCATACCGTGTCTATGATGAATTTTCTGAAGAGAGTATAAACAAAATGGAAAATGGCGATTTTGAAATTATAATGGAATATCCTGAAAATGAATGGATTTACGGCTATCTTCTATCTTTTGGAGAACATTTGAAAGTGAAAGAACCAGAGAGAATAAAGAAAATTTTGTTTGAAAAAATTGTAAAAATGAAGAAAAATTATATTTAAAAATAATAGTTATCCTTATCTTAATTTTTTAATAGGAGTAAAAAAATGATAAAATTTGGTGAAAAATATAAAAATGATGATATTTTACCGTATATCTTAAAGATATGTGATGGTACAAATAATATATTAAAAATAATAGTTACTCTTCCTCTTTTAGGAGAAAAGGGTTCTGAAGTAAGTAATACAGGAGATAAAGAACTTGATGAAATATTAAAGGAGTCTTATCCTGTTTTAATTAACTATAATGAAATTTATGAGATAGTATTTGAGAACTATATAATGTATCAAATTAGAAATGAATCCTTTGCAAATCCTGATGAAAATAGCAAAATTTCGGGAAAGTATTTCGTAATAATTAAAAATTCTTCGTATCTTAAAATGGTAAAAAATATTACTTTTTATAATGATATTTTTGATAATAAATACATGCACTATGGGATTTTTTCATGGAATCATGTAATTGACATTATTTCAGCAGAAGAACCTAAAATTGCAAAATTAGAGAACCATACTGAAGAATAAGTATTGTTTAAAATAAATAAATAAATAAATAATATTATTATAAATATGACATACTGATGTCATATTTTTTGTATTATAATATCTATAGAAAATTTTAAAGAGGAGGAATTTTTATGTTAAATAGTTTTTATCCTGTAATTTTAAGTAATAACATAGAGGTAACAAGAAATTTTATAAAAAAATATTTTAATTTTAAAGAAACATTTGTCAGCGATTGGTATATCAGTTTAAAACATGAGAATAACTTTGAGATAGCAATTATAGATAAAAATCATGAAACAATTCCAGAAAGATTTAGACAACAATCTAAAGGAATTATATTAAATTTTGAAGTTAAAGATGTTGATAAAATATATGAAAGGATTTTAGAAAACAAAAATATGAACATATTGCTAGAAATACAAAATGAGGAATGGGGACAGAGACATTTTATTTTTGAAGGTCCTGATAATCTTCTGATAGATGTTATACAGATTATAGAACCAACTGAAGAATTTTTAAAACAATACAAATAAATTGATAAAGGTGGTATAATTATGAAATATGAAATAGTAGAAATTAAAGAAAAAACTCTTGTTGGATTTAAAGCACGAGTGAAAGATGACGAAACAATGTCTGAAAAGATTTCAACTTTATGGGAAAAACTGTATTCTAAAAAAGGTGTCCAAAATATAAAGGACAGAATAAATGATAATGCTATCGGTGTCTATTATAACTACAGTAATGAAAATGACTTTGAGTACGACTGTCTTACAGGCTGTGAAGTGAAAAATAAAATTGATGTGATTCCTGAATATATGATAAAGCTAGAAATTCCACAAGGAAAATATGCAAAATTTGTGATTTTTGGTGATCCTGTAAAGGCTGTTGGAGAATTTTGGTATAAATTTTGGGAAGAATTTGGGAAGGAAAAATCTGATATAAGAAATTATACCTATGATTTTGAAGAATATATAGCAGGTAATGATTATGAAAATACAGAAATTCACATTTATATCAGTATAAAATAATAACTAGGAGATGATAATTATGGCATTTGATTTTAAGAAGGAATTTAAAAAATTTTATAAACCGTCGAGAAATCCTGAAATTATAGAAATTCCTAAAATGAATTTTATAGCAGTACGTGGAAAAGGAAATCCCAATGAGAAAGAAGGAGAATATCAAAAAGCTGTTGAAATGTTATATGGAGTTGCCTACACCCTTAAAATGAGTTACAAGACACAATATAAAATTGAAGGATTTTTTGAATATGTTGTCCCTCCGTTGGAAGGGCTTTGGTGGCAGGAAAATGTAAAGCATGAAAATTATCTGTTAAACAAGGAATTATTTAACTGGATTTCTTTAATTAGAGTGCCTGATTTTATTAAAAGGGAAGATGTGAAATGGGCTATAAAGTGTGTTACTGAAAAAAAGAAAAAAGATTTTTCAAAAGTTGAATTTTTCAGCTATAATGAAGGGTTTTGTGTACAATGCATGCATATAGGAAGCTACAATGATGAACCCGAAACTATTCAAAGAATGAATGAATTTGCACAAAAAAGTGGGTACATTATTGATTTAACAGATAAAAGACATCATCATGAAATTTATTTAAGTGATCCAAGAAAAGCGAATATGAATAAAATGAAGACAGTTATAAGACAACCTATTAAAAAATAAGGAAAAATCAAAAGAAAATCTAAAGTTTTATATAAAATTAAAATATAATTATAGCACAGGATGATAAAAATACCATCCTGCTTTTTTTAACTTTGGGTATGTAAAAATTAATTTTAAAAATGAGCATAAGTAAAATCAGCTATTCCTGTAATACTTCTTCTGATGATACCTTTAATTCTAGGATTTCTGTAATGGTTTTCTACTGAAAAATATAGTGGTGAAATTACATTTTCATCAATCAGTATTCTCTCAGCTTCATTTGTTTTTTTGTCTCTTTCTTTAGAAGATGGCATTTTTGAAATTTCTGTTACTAATGCATTGTATTTAGCTTTTGACCAGATATTCATATTTAAGTTATCATCTTTTTTCCATCTATCTAAATAAGATAAAGCATCATCATATTTTGGCGACCATGTATTCAATACTATATCATAATCTCCAGCTCTAGTTTTTGATAATCTTTCTTTAAATGGAACTGTTGAAACATCTGTCTCCAACCCTAATTTTGTTCTCAATTCTTCTTGAATAAATTGTATTTCTTTTACTTCTGGATCTGAGTTTCCTGATAATAATCTTAATCTTAATCTATTAACTCCAAGTTCTTTTAATGCTTCTGAATACAATTTTTTAGCTGTTTTAATATCATTATCTTTGAAATAATTTTTATCTGGATAACTTTTTCTATATTTTTTACTATATCCTGAAATCTCATTACTTATAATTGATTTTGCAACAATTGATCCATCTTTCTTAATTTCATTTACGTATTTTTTTCTATCAATGACTATCGAAATAGCTTTTCTCAATTTAGAATTTTTCAAATATTTATTGCTTAAATTAAAATCAAGATACCAGACTCTTCCATTAAAATATGTATCTAAAACCTTATTTTTCTTATATTCTGCCAGATTATAAGACTCAACTCTCGACATATCAATTTCTTTATTTTTAATTAAATCATCAACTACTCTAAAATCTTTTGAAATAATATATTTTATTTTTGGAATTTTTATATTTTTGGCATTCCAATAATTTTCATTTTTTTCTAACAGAATTTCATCTTCCTGTAATTTTGTTATTTTATAAGGTCCATTAAACAAAAAGTCTTCTAGTTTTACTGCATATTTATTTCCTCTCGATTCATAGAACTTCTGATTTAAAGGAACTGAAATTGGCAAAGTCAAAATATATTTAAAATATGCTGTCGGATGTTCTAGTTCTATTTCTAGTGTCTTGTCATCAATTGCCTTAACTCCCAAAGCATCTGCCCCAACTTTTCCGTTATAATATTTTTCCGCATTTTTTATAGGAAATAACATTTCAGAAAATTGAGCCGCAACCTTAGGATTTAAAACTCTTTTAAATGCAAAGACAAAATCATTTGCCACTATCTTTTGACCATTGCTCCATTTTGCATTGTCTCTTAATTTGAATATCAATTTATTACCGTTTTCCTTGAAGCTTTCAGCAACTCCTCCAGTATAGTTCCCTTTTTCATCCAATCTCAATAATCCTTCATATATGCTTGAATCAACTTGAACTGCTACCATCTCTGTAAATAAATGCGGATCCAAAGTATTGTAATCATTTCCAAGATTAAAGACTACTGTTTCTTTATTATCCTTGATGTTCTTAGAACACCCCGCTAATAAAAATACAAATAACATTAATGTAAAAAATATATTTTTTTTCATTCCTGTCGAATATCTTATACTCGATTTTTTAGGCATCTTTTAATAATATTTTAGAAATTAGCTTATCCAGTATAAATATCCCTTTCTCTCCTCTCATTCATATTCTTCAAAATTAATTATAATAATTCTTTTTTTAATTCTTCAACTTTATCTAACTTTTCCCAAGGTAAATCAATATCAGTTCTTCCAATATGACCAAAAGCCGCCAAATCTTGATATCTAAATGATGGTTTTCTTAAATTTAATGACTTTTGAATTCCATTTGGCGTTAAATCAAATAATTTTGCAACAGCTTCTTCAATTTTTATTTCCTCAACTGTTCCAGTTCCAAATGTTTCTACACGAATTGATACCGGTTCTGCAACACCAATCGCATAAGACAGCTGAACTTCACATTTTGTTGCAAATCCTGCTGCAACAATATTTTTCGCAATCCATCTAGCTGCATAAGCTGCTGATCTGTCAACTTTTGATGGATCTTTTCCAGAAAATGCTCCTCCACCATGTCTAAAGTATCCACCATAAGTAT
>NZ_DBHIXN010000049.1:0-14690 GCF_057270615.1 Leptotrichia sp. | reverse complement strand
TGCCTCTTTCTTGCTCATAGTTTTTCTGTATTCTTTAATTTTAGGAATCTCTTTCAAACTGAACCTAATTACTCTAACATAGAAATATATGCAGACTATCCAAAATATTAAAAACATTTAATATCATTCCTCCTTAAAAATAATTTACTATATTATACACTATTTCTAAGAGAAATTAAAGAATGATTTTAATTATACCACTATCCCAAACTTAAAAAACAAATATTTTAGTTTCACAGTCATTATTCAATTGCCATTGTCCTTTTTGTTAAAAAATAATCCTTAACCTACAAGTTCTCTACTTTCCGCTTCAAACTCCCACGCTCTAGCTTCGGTTCCACTTTCATTTGCATATTTTAATGCAGCTTTTTTCTTAAATGAAACACCATTATATATATAAGTTTCATTTGTATTTGTATCAGTTATTACCATAAACATTGGAAATAACCCTTTGTTTCCTTTCCACAATTTATGCAATCTTTCCATTGTTCTGTGCTCGCTGCTTCCGTAAAGTAAACTTAATGTGATAGATACACTCTCGTCGACTGATACATTAACAACCTTTTGCCCACAACTAGCAATTGTTGAGCTTGAGCTTTCCGTGTTTGGATCATCCTCAAAACCGTCTTCGTGTCTGCAAGTAATTGCATAAGGAATACCTGCAGCAGTTAATACAATTTTAACGTTATCCACATTATATTGTTTTGTTGCCATTTACATTTGCCCCCTTTATTTATTAAATACAATTTCTCCGTCTGTTGTAATTGTTCCTGTTAATGCTACATTTCTTACACCATTTAAATGAGTTACTCTCAAATCAAATTTAAACTTACCTTCTCTAATCGATTCTTGCGTTAATTCATCAACCGTCAAATGTCCTAATTTTATGCTAAACTCATTACCATTTTTATCTTTTTGAGTTATTGTCCCGAAATAACTTCCATTACTATCAACCATAAACATCCCAGCATTCGCTCCTTGTCTGCAACGTTCTCTTATGATTGATTCAATCATTAATCTACCAATATCATTCAAAGGTATTTTGTCCTTTCTCACCTGAAATATTGTTAAATCTTTTTTTAAACCATCTCTCAACCAAATTTCGATTAATTTCAATTCGATAAATGTTTTATTATCAGAATTAAGTCCATTTACAATATGAAAATAACCTTGAGTTGGTTTAGATAAATAATTTAATCCAGCATCCCAAAAAGATTTTTGCTCAGTTTTTGTAAAATTTTCTTGGACAAAACCAGTTATTTGAGTCGAATGAACAATATAACTTCCTAAATCTTTATATCCTATTGTTCCACCAACTAAGGCCCCTGTAAGCCAATTTCCTTTAGCTAAATTTTTAGCTCCTTCGATTACAAACGCAACGTTGTTCACATTATTTTCCGTTTGTAATTTTACAGCTTCGGCTGCACTTCCTACTTTTTCATAATCAACAGCTATAAAAAATTGTTTATCCTTATCAGTTTTCGCATAAGACACTATACTGTTAATATACGTTTTTTCAGAAACGATATCCATATTAGTAATCCAGTTAGTGACTTCAAAAGCGTCCTCATGATCTATATATGTATTCATAAGCTCCGTAAATGTTGCTGCCGTATTATTTCCGTAAATAACTACATTTAACGGTGTATACGCTTGTGAATATGCACTAGCTATTAATTTATAAAAATTATGATTTTCATTTAATCCACTGATGTTTAATTCCAATAAATCGCCAGGTTCTGTAATAAATGTCGGCGGTATCGCAAAATCTTTTGTAAAAAATATCAAACTTCTGACATCAGCATAAAAAGCTCTGTTATTTTCTGATTTAATTTGTACATTATTCAAAGTGTTTAAATCGTTTCTCTGTATTGCCATTATTCCTCCTTAAAATTTTTATTTATATAATGTTCTGCGAAATAACTAAACTGCAAAACTTCCTTGTAATATCTTCTACCCATAAAATTAAAAGTTGTTTCCTGTATTTTGTATACTTTTCTAACTTTCCTTTTATGTTTTCTTTCATCAAAGTAATCATTTGTTGCGTCTGTATTAGCCAAAAACATATAAAGCATATCAAAATCGTTATGTTTCTCTCGTGATTCCAAAGTTAAAAGCACCTGTATTTCCTCATCGTAACAATATTTATCATTTCCAAAAGGAATAGGATTACCCGCATCTTCGATATACATATTATAGAAAACAAGCGGAAATTTAAGTTTTTCGTACTGTTCAGCCGAAATTTCATCACGTTTTTCTTCATTGATAACTTGATTTATGCCAAACTTTTTACAAAACTCTTTAATATCATTCACAACTTCTTTTCTAATTTCGCTTGTCATCTATATTCAGCTCCATTCTCAAAAACTCTCCATAATTTTCTTCAATATTAACTATCCTATAAATCACACCATCGTGTTTCAGTTTCATATTTTCGGAAATTTTGAAGCTGTCTGTATCATTCAGAATGTAATATCCTTCTTTCTTATTCGATAAAAAACTTCCGTCCATACTTTGTGGAAACGATGAATTATGTTTTGGCGTTAATACAGCCATTTTTACAGTCTTTTCTATTTTGTTTTGAATTGGATTTCCTAAATCATCAAATTCAGCTTCGGAATCTTCTAAATACACAGTTACATCATCGGAAAACTTCCTTATAACTTTCAAAACTTTCCTAATAGCTGCCCTAACTTTCCTATCCACTATCCGCCACCTCTCCCAACAATTCTGCCGCCATTAATCTTAGCAGCGATATTGCTTTTAAAATGCCCTGTTTCAATCATCGGATTGTTAAATCCTTTTTTCTTAATTGTTACAGGACTATTTGCTGGGCTTTTAATTCTTTCAATCATTGCTTTATATTTTGTGCTTGCCTCTGTTCCGATTTTATTAGTCATCGCTTCAACGCTGAAACTACCGTTTATAATCTTTGCAACTCCTTCTCTAAAGTATCTAGCAGCCATCGGATTAAATTGTTCAAAAGCTTTTTGGTTATAATTCCACCCAGGAATTCCACGACTTGAACCACTATCCAATACATTTGATAATCCAAAAGCATCAAATCCACCTTTGACACTATAATTTGTTACCGTCCCCACTTCTATCTTTTGAGGATTCATTGCCAATAACTTCTCCAAATTTTTGTTTTTTGGTTTCTGTTTCACTGTTAGTTTGCAAGGCATCTTTATCACCTAAATTTATAATCTCTATTTTTAATTTTCTTTTTTCTATCTCTTGTTTTGCAATATTTACTCTTCGTTGAGTCAAATCTAATTCATTGTCACCAACGTTTAAAAGTATATGATTCAACTCAACAAGTAGTATTTCTTCTTTTTCTTTATTTTTAAAATTAAACATTTTAACTCCTTTAAAATATTGATATAGTTATGCTTTCATTTTCTTCAACATCAAGAGTTTTCAATAATTGCTGATACATCCTAAGATAAGGATTATTTCCATTTGCTTCTTCAACAACAATATTTGAAATTTGGACTTTCGTAAAATCAAAATCATTTAATGAAGTTAATAAATAACCAAACAGAAATATCTTGAGCAACTTCTCTCTTTCTGCACTATGCTTTTCTTCGGCAACTTTATAAAATTGCTCAACTATTTGCAAATCATAATCAGAAGTTTCAGGAATATACTTTTTTAACTCTTCCAAAAGTTCTTCAGACATTATTCCTCAACTCTTCTTTTTACAAGTTTGCCTTCTTTTAAAACCTCAAACTCTGATTCTGACAATTCTATTTTCTCACCTGTTTCATACCTAACATTATCATATCTTAAAGGCGTTAAAGCTATCGCAACAACAATAGCTTTCGTGTCATTCTTTTTGTCTTCTTTTGCCATTTAATTCACCTACCCTACTGTTGCTATAAACATGCTATCCATAATAGATGGATTTGGAGCTACCAAGTCCTCAATGACTACATTCACATTATTTACAACTCCAGATGATTTTGATTCTGCTACAACCTCAACAGTCGAAAATGTCCCAGCAATATCAACCACTTCTCTATCTCCTAACATTCCAAGCAATTCATCGGTTTTTGTCGGAGTAGGCCCATATTCCATTACCCCTAATTGACCGTTTGGAATTAATGTGACTACATTATCTGGGAATACATTTCTTGTTGTTTTCCCAACTTTTATTTTTTCCTTCCAAACTAATATAGTCATTCCAATTACTTCTTCAATTGTTGCTTTAACTAATGCTGGAGTAACTGTAACAATTGTATTTTTAAATAATGCCTTTACTGTATCGTGTTTTTTTAACATGTTAAAAGTAGCTTTTGACATCAAAGCAATTTCAACTGTTCCACCGTCTTCTTCAGCAATTTCTTTCCATCTCTCTAAATCTTCAAGCGGTTTAGCAGTTGCTGCACTCCAAATATTAGTCCCAGCCAATGTTTCTTTATATTTATCAGCTAATTTATAATTAATCGTTTGACCGCCACCATTTTCATTTGGAAATGTAACTTTTGCTGTTGATAAAAATTGAGCTGCTGCATAAGATGCGATTGCTCGAGGACTTGCCAAAAATCCTTTTGCTCCTGCAAACTTATCAAAAATTTGTTTTGAATAATTATCAATTACCGTTTGATTCCCAGTATTTAAAATTTCCAGCAACTCTTTTCTACGCTTTTCATCTAATGTCATGGCTTCTCTGAAAAATTGTTTATCCCCTTTAGTTACTGTTTTCAAATCCCAATCTCTAAACATTACATCTGCATCTAACTGGCTGCTTTGTAATACTTCAACTGTTCCGCCGTCTAAACTTCCAAAAACATTTACATCAAAATTATTTGAGAACCCAGCTGGAAACATTGCTTCTACTAAAGTAGTGCCCTTCACTCCTGCATAATACTTATTTAAACTTTTCACATTTAATAAATCCGTTAAACTAATTGCCATTTCAACCTCCTATTTTCTATCCTTATAAATATAAGTCACACCTTCTGGTAATTCCGCTTTTGTTATTGTGACTGGTGTAGTGTATTCTTTCCCTACCTCGATTAATTTATCCAAATAAGCCACACCTTCAATTGCAACTGTCGCTTGTTCATTGTCGTTATAATATTTAAATTCAACATCATGGACTAACACACCATCGGCTCTAGTACCAGCCCCACTCGGTATTACAAAGGCCCCAGTTTCTCTTAAATCTTCGCCATTTTTTGCTTTAATCAAAGCTCCAGCTAACAAATATTCTTTGTTTGTATTTTTATCTTTGTAAATATAGTTAGCAAAATCAGATTTTAATATTTTAATTTGCACATTTAACTTTTCCTTGTGCATCACTGTTCTTTTTAACATCCTAACCTCCTAAAATTT
Source organism: Leptotrichia sp. (assembly GCF_057270615.1). Lineage (NCBI taxonomy): Bacteria > Fusobacteriati > Fusobacteriota > Fusobacteriia > Fusobacteriales > Leptotrichiaceae > Leptotrichia > Leptotrichia sp. Next base: position 9,350 of record NZ_DBHIXN010000049.1, on the reverse strand, counting down.
TGTAAGATCTGTTTCATTGTTTTTGCTTTTTTCAATCATTCTGTCAACAAAATCTTTTTCATCTTTCTTTTTATCCTTTGGATTGAATCCTCCGTTTGTTATAGAGTTCTTTTTCAAGAAATCTGTTGTGAACTCTTTTTCTTTAGCTGCTACATTCTTAACCGCCAACTCAAGACTTTCGATTGTCATTTCTGGTGTAATTTGTACTAAATCAGCAAACTGTGGACTAATTTTTAACTCTGTTATCAACTCGTTTTTTCTAGTCTTTAAAGTTGTTAGATTTAGTTGATTTCTAGCTTCAGCAAGTTCTTTTTCTAATTTTTCTTTTTCCATATTCGCTAATTCTTCAGCAGTTTTCCCATTCTTTTGAAATTCCTCAAGTTGCTTATTGCTATGTCCAAGCTGTGATTTTAAAGAATTAATTTCCTTATCTTTTTCAGCCTGTGCCTTTTTAAAATTCTCGATTTCAGCTTTTAAGTCATCAAGCGTTGGCTCATTGCTACCTGTACCAGCCCCTTCTCCATTTCCTTTCCCTTCTCCGGGCTCATCATAATACAATTCCATTTGTTTAAAATTTCTCATTTCCATTTCTCCTTGTTTTTTAGATTATTTGCTGTAACTCATAAAATGATTTACAGTATTGATACTCTATAAATTTTTGAGATTTGACATCAAATAACTCATAAATGATTTATAATACTTCAACTCTCAAGTATTTTGATTTATGTCATTAATTTCTTCTTGCGAATCAGGGAAATAAACAGTAGCCCAACATCTACAACCTGGTTCTTCTCCAGGAACTATTTCGACATTATCCCAATTATAAATTTTTCCATCTCTTGCTTCGTGTGTTGGTCTAACTCTTTCATCTCCCATTGTATTCCATTCAAAATATTCACTTTCTCCAGCGATTATTTCTTTTAAAAAATCTTTATAGTAATTTCCAAGCATGTTTCTTGCTCTGAATTTTGCATTATTTTTTAATATTTCCTTTAAATTTGATTTTTGTTTATTGTTTTCAACATAATTGTTTAAATTATTCTGCCATTCTTTAATTTCTTTTATTTGTTTTTTTGCTAATTCTAAATGCTTTTCAATATCAATGTTCTTTTTGCTTTTATACTCTTTTTCAAAATTCACACTATAATTAATAAATATCTTCAGCAAATTTGAATAATTAACATTTATTTTTTTATTGTTAAAAATCGAAAAAGCTATCTTTTTAAAAAAAATAAATAATCTTTTTTCAACTCTATGATTCCATTCAAAATTTATCTTAATCATACAAATCACTCAAATCTTGTAAAGTGTCGTCCGTTATTTTATTTATTAAATCTTTAAGTTTATACTCCTCATCAATGTCTTTTGCTTTGTTTATTACATCAAGAGCTAATGATAAAGTTGTTAATTTAGCACTCTTTTCATTTTCCAAAAAAGTATCAAAATATGTGTAACTTGCTTCAGTTAATTCCTTGGAACTTCCTGATAATTCCAACGCTATTTTGTCTAATTCCAGCAAACTTTTTATAAAATCTTCTCTAAAACTTGCGACTTTAGTCTTAAGCCCGTTATTTTTTAATAAATAAGTTTCTTCACTGACATTTTGTGTCGCTGTATCCACCAAAAGATACTCTGGAAATAAATTAGACAATCTCTTTTCTAACCTAGCTATATCGTTTTGCATTTCGCTGATAAGCGGATTTGTCAACTCGATATATTTAAAATTAGCTTGTAAGTCTTTTGTATTATAAGTGTTAATGATTCTCTTTCTCTTGTATCTTGCTTCTTCTAAGAGTTGTGCATTTTTCTTAATTTTAGAATTACTTGTATTTACGTCTGCAAATTGCTTAATGTTATCTGCATGCAGTAATGGATCACCATGTATTCCAAAGATTTTCCCAATATAACATTCTGTTTCGTTGATTTTATCTATAATATTCAAGGCTTCAATAATATTACTGTCATTCTTAAATCTTGAAACAGGTATTTTTTCTAAAATAAAAGGCGTTTCAATAACATCCCCTTCTACTTTTTCAACCCTTTTAACAGTTCCATTATCGAGTTTTATATACTCTCTTGAATACTCTCTACTCTGCTCTTCACCATTTTCATCATAATAGACTTGCTCTCCTTCAACCTTAAACCTTTTTATCTCCCCAAACACTTCCACATATTCGATGTCATCTACACTATGCAAAAGATACCTAATCTGCTCATCAGGTGTTAATATAACCTCAACGAATACTTCTTCATTTAAGTACATCTCTTTAGCTATCTTTTTGCTAAATGTTGTCATTTGATTAATTTCCCAAATTTCTTTCAATTTATCATTATCTATGTCTAAATCTTTTAAAGCCGTACTCGAAAGGGCCTTAACAATATCTCTGATTGGATTAAAAATTTCGACCGTTCCTTCAAACAATCCTGGCATATTCTTGCCCAAATTGGATTTGCTATATTGTTCTCTGTCATAATAAGTTTTTACTCTCGTTCTCTCTTCTTTATTCATTAGCCCTCCTTTCTAATATAAATAAGCAATTCCGCCTTCATCTTTTTTCAAGCTATACAAAACATATCTTATCGCATCCATTACATCGTCATTTTCTTTAAGTGGTTCATCATTTTTACCCCAAACATACGAGTATATCTCGCTCTCAAATTTTCCTTTGAAGGCTTTCATTGTAATTTTTAGCTTATTCCTTTTATACATAGCCCCAACCAAATCAATACCTTCTTTTACATCTTTTTTAGCATTTTCTGCATTTATCCCAAAATCTAAAAGTCCTTGTACATACTCAGCTCTAGCACTATCACAAAATACTCTTGAGGCTCTATATTCTTTATATTTCTGTAAAATTAGCATTTTCCAATAATCAAAATATTTATGTTGCTTTGCTATTACTTTGACAATATAATAATTTTCCTCAAAATCCACTCCGATAACTACCAAAGTTCCGTAATGTTCGAATCCCCAGTCGACTCCAATGTAATATTCCTTTATCTCAACATTATCTATACTTTCAATTACATTTTCTTTTTCTGAAAAATCTGCAAATACAACTCCTTCTTGAGCTACCCACAATCCTAAAACATCTCTATCGTAAGTTGCTCCTCGTGGAGTTGTCTTTTTGATAGAATCCACATATTCCTTGTTCAAGAATACATTGTCGTCTAGTTTAAAATTGCTAACTAAAATATTTAATCTGCCGTTTTCTAATCTGTCTCCAGCATTGTCAATATAATCTTTTTTAACAAAATGAGCAGGATTATCTGGATTGGTATCAATAAATATCTTTGCACCTTCACCTGAAGTTCTCGAGAAGGCTTCTGTTATAAAAGTTTGATGTAATGCTGTTGCCTCATTTATATAAGTGCCGTGAGAGGTCATCCCTCTCATTTTTTTCCAGCTGTCTGCTTTTTCTCCGCCGAATAAATAAATATTGTTCCCGAATAGTTTAAAACTTCCATCTTTTTTTGGCTTAAATTGTTTTCCCAACATAACTTCCCAATCGTTTAGAACATTCCGCCAAATACTTCCGCTTGTTGCTCCAATTACAATAAAATTAAGATTCTGATTAGCCAAAGTTGCTATGTGCGATAACATAAGAAAATTATTTAAAAATGTTTTCCCACTTCTTTTTGCACCTGTTAAAATCGTAATTCTCGGTTGTTCTTTGTTAAACGTTTCTAACACTTCATATTGTTTTGGCGTTAAATCATTCATTCTTCTCAACCTTCTTTGTTATATTTTTTAACAGTTCAATCATTTCATTTTCTTTTTCAATTTCCTTTTCGTCATCTTTTTTAATTTTAGCTTTTTCGATATCTAATTTTTCTTGCTGCAACGCTTCTTCTGCAAGTTGCTTGTCGACTTCTAATAATTCATACGCAGTCAACATTTTTCCGGTTCGCATTAAATCGTTTCCCATTTTCTTTATAGTTATGTAAGCCTTGTCAATAATTTGAAGCCTTTTGGCGTCCAGCGTTTCATCTTTCGATATTTCCTTAGCCATTCTTATTACCAAGTTACGTTTTGAAATTTCCACGTTCTTTAGTACATCCCCTAAATCAGAATAAACTTTTAAAAGAATATCATCCAACTGCTCTTCTGTTTTTTCTAACCTAAGTTGTCTTATATTTTTTTCTTTTCTGTAATAAGTTGCGTTTGAAATCTCATTTTTTCTCATAACTTCCTCTTTTGGAATATTGCTTAGAATATCTTTTTTTACTTGAATATCACGTTCATTTGAACGTTCAGCGTTCGTTCGTTTTTTGTTGCGAACGTTCGTTTTATTCTTTTTTAAATATTCACTCTTCCAACGCCTCACAGTTCCCTCTGGAACACTATATTTATCAGCCAGTTTCTTTAAAGTTCCTTTTGCAGCATTTTCTCCTCCAAGTTCTTCCCATTCGTTCAGTAATAGTTTTTTAGTCACATTTATTCCCTCAATTGTGGAAAATTATCATATATTAACTCGGTGATTTCCTTTTTGCTCACATTTGGAGTTGATACCGCAACTTTAGCTCTATTCTTCAAATACTTTTCCAAAACTGGTTTTAAATTAACCTTTTTCTTCAAGATTATTTTTATTTCTTTCGCTCGTACTCTTTTATCTGTGTTTTTTAGCAATCTTATTGTTCCAAACGCTATAAATCTAAAATCAGACTTTGTATTTAACCAATCCAGTTCCTGCTGTTTTGTAGTGCTCTTGGTTTTAGAAAATGTTAAAATTTCAACATCTTTGATATTCTTTTCTTTTAATTTACCTTTTCTCTTGTGATAAATATTGAAACAGCATTTTAACTTAACTCCGCTGTATTTAACCGCTGGCAACATATACGACTTATATAATTCAATATTTTCAAATTTATCTTTCTTATACATATCACCTGGAAGCACAAATGCCACATAGTCAGAATGTTCCATACTTTTCTTTATAAACTCTGTATGCAAATTTCCACTACTTCCAAAAGGCGGATTTCCAATTACAAGGCTGTTTTTCATATATGGAACATCCTGTTTAAGATAATCGCCTTTTATGATATTTTCGCCTTGTGGCTCTATATCGTATCCAATCGCAATTTTAGGAAGTCTTTTAAGAAACGCTCCAGCACCTGCACTTGGCTCGATAATTCTTGAAAACTTATTGATTGGCATCACATCTTTTTCAAGAACTTCAATCACTTTTCTTACAACCGGATCAGGAGTATAATATTTGTCATTATGTATCTTCGCCATCCATTACCTCCTTAAACTCGCTCTTTTCAGCAATATGATTACAACAGGGACAAATTAATTTAGTGCGTTTGACTTCTGTGTTATCTGTATCTTCATCTTCAATTTCTAGCTCTTCCATTTCCTCTTGCAAAATCTCATCAAGTTCAGACTGTTCAAAACCAAGCACACTTAAATCAAAATCATTTACCTCCAGCTTATTCAACTCGTACTGCAATTTTTCAATATCAAACTCTGTATTCATAGTTAATTTATTGTGAGCAATAGCATAAGCTGTTTTCTGCTCCTCTGTTAAATGATTTAATCTGATTACTTCAACTTCTGTATATCCAAGTTCTTTTAATGCCAAATATCTTCCGTGTCCTTCGATAATAATATTTTTTTCATCAATCGCAATCGGATCATTGAATCCGAATTCTTGAATGCTGTTTTTAATCTGTTCAATTTGCCATTCAGGATGTTCTTTAGCATTTCCTGAATACTCAATTATTTCATTGATATTTATTTTCTCAATCTTCATCTTGCCCCCTTTCTTTGATTTTTAGACAAAAAAAAGAGCCATTAAATAAATAGACTTATTTTTAAATCTATCTATCTAATGGCTCATATATCTATAGTCTTGCCTATTCAATTGTAATTTAACGATATAAACTTCTCACTATATATCTTTTTTTGTTCAGTTTGCCTTTATTAAAAACAATTCGTATTTCACATTCTTTCTTCGTTTTTTTTAAAGCTAGAATATCGTCAAGTAAATATTTAACTTCAACATCATCTTCAATTAAGGCTTCATATTTTTTATCCATTTCACCTCCTTATTATACCTTATTTTATCAATATTTTCAAGTATTTATAAGTAATATTCTAAAAAATCCAAATATTGTTTCAACACTCTTTTTAGTTCTATTTCGTAATCCTCATGTTTACAATCTAAAAAAATATTTTCGTATTCTCCTCTTGCATTTAAAACTTTTAAAATATTCGATATTTTCTTCATTTCGGCATCTCTTAATCGCTCCTTTATTTCTATTCTTTTTCTTATTTCCTCTTCCCTTTGTATCTTTTGATTTATTTCTTTTAATTCAAATTTTAAATATTCTCTTTTATTTTTTAATTTTAAAAATTCCCATTCATTCATTTTTTTTAAAATAAACTCTTGCATTCTCAACATCCTTTTCTCTATAAATTTCCATTTTCTTCATTCTACACTTTAATCGCAAAAAAACTTATAATCCAAACCAATCCGTAAATCACAAATAAATTTATTATTGTAGCAATTAAAAATATTATTATATTGCTTATATTGAATCTGAATCTCTTTGCCTTGTTTTTATATACAATAACTAATCCGTAGATGTATCTTACCAGCACTAAAGTAGCTGTTACTGTAATTAATCCATTTATCATTCTCATTATTATTTCCATCCTTTAATCCTCCTAACCTTTCTCTAATAAAAATAACTTTTTGCTACTGAACTACGCTAATACTATTCCTTTTATTCCTGCTGTTGCTAAAAATATTAAAGCACCTGAAATTAAAAGTGCCACATAAAGTGAAAGCCAGTAATTCGCTTTGTTTTTTGCCTCCTTGTATTCGTTGATAGCACCTTCAAGACAAACTATCATAAATACTATCGAAAATGCTATAACAGAAAGCGAAAGCATCACTCCTGCTATTTTATATAATATTTCCATTATTTCTCCTCCTTAATAATCTCTCCATAATACCCTTCTTTCAATCTTTTTCTAAATAACTTAAAGTGATTAGGATAAACTCCCAACAACTCATAAACCAACTGTGGATTCAACCACACACCTTCAATATGATACTTCTCTTCAAACTCCTTTTGCCCTTTTTCGTGAAACTCGTTGTGATGTATTCTACATAAGCTCATAAACGGTGTTTTTAGTCCATCATCATTCTCATAAGTTCCAGCAGTACTTGCAATTGTTTTCCAATGATGTAAATCCGCCCCTTTTCTTCCGCAAATTGCACAAGTTCTTGACTTTAAGCAAGCGATAACATATCTTTGTGTTATATTGTCAATTTCCAATATATGTTTATACCTTTTATCGTGTTTTCCAAGTATATATAAATTTATTCCAAGTTCTAATGCCTGCTCTATGATAAACGAAATAAATTCATTTGCCGTTTCCATATCGCATTTTGCTGTGGAAAAGTCCAGTCTATCTGTCGCTATTGCAAACTGCTCTTTCATCAGTTCCTTAATCTCTATTAAAGTATATCCAACCTCGTCTCCAAACTGCTTTAATAAAACGTGTATCAAGCCATTTTGTGCTTGCGATAATTTCTTTACAGGAATAACCTTGATTGGAAAATGATTTAAGTATTCCTCTAATTTTTCTTTTATTCCTGGATAAACTTTTTCCACAGGCAAGGTTATTATTATTTCTTGATTTGAGATTTCAGCATTTGCCATTTCTTTTTAGCCTTCCTTTTCTTTATAAATTTAATATTCTTAAACAGATTAGCGTTAAGTTTTGCAAACTCAATATCACGGTTGTTCATTTCTGTATTACATAATATCTTTTCTTTTATTCTTTTGACTATTTTCTCTTTTCCGTCCATTTTCCCTCCATAAAAAAATCACAGCTAAATTAATAACTGTGATTTATATTTTTATTATTTTTACATCATTATTTCAATTTTTTCATTATTCACAATAAAATCTATTTCTTGCTTTACTTTATTTTCTTTAAACCTTTTTAATCCAGAAAAACAAATTTTAACAAGTATTTTTAACAAAAACATCATATACGAAACCCTAAAAAATAATCGTCCACTTATATAAATTCCCAAAAACTTGACTTTTGCATTATCAAATATAATACTATTAGTAGTCAGTAATCGTTTAAAAATACCTTTTATATTTTCAGGGGCTTCTTTTAATTCGTTTAACATTTTTTCGATTTTTTCATTATCCCATTTTTTATCTTTTGGAATTTCGGAAATCCCGATTTCATTAAATGAATTAGCATCTAAAAGTGTATCTAATGTATCAAACTTTCTTTCAATAAATTCTGATACATTAGGATATTTTTGAATTTCATTATTGATGTATAATTCTGTATACTCTTTTAATATTTCAGTACTTTTTAATATTGCTTTTGCATATAACACTTCTTTTTTTAAATCAGATTTTATTTTCAAAATAGAAATAAATTGAATCAAAAATAATATTAAAAATATCAAAATTTCAACTCTCATACAAAACACCTCTCTACTTATTTTTTGTTTTTATTTTATCTTTTGTTTCTTTCATATATTTATTTGCAATACTTTTAAACATTTTAGAAGCTTCGCTATAAGAAGCCTTTATTTCTTTTATTGCTTTTTCGTTGCTTTCTTTCTGCATTCTCATACAATATTTACAGAACCACATCATTAAAAATGTAAATACTATTGAAATTGCTGAAATCGGATTTATATTCAATAACTTATCGACAATTTCACTCAAAGCTTTCATTTTATACCTCCAGTGTTTCGTTTTTAAAAGAATTTCTTTAATTAATTATATCTTAAAAGTAGCGAAACTGCAACAAAAATTTAGAGTTTTTTTGACATTGTAAAGTAAAATATTACAAACCACAGTTATTATTCAGTTGTCATTGTCCTGCCTTCTCTTAATTCAATCCAATTCTGATATTACTAATAATCTCATCCATATCAGTCTCGTACAATTTTAAAGCTATATTATATAATTTATCCAGATGTCCAAATTTTACGGCATACTCTAACACGCTTTTGCATTTGTCACCGTTTTTAATCTGCTTCAAGTCATAGCCTTTCCGCCTAGCTTTCAAATCTATGCCGTATGTTTCTCTAAAAACTATATATAGTTCATTCCATCTGTTGCTAAAATTACTTCCTTTGTGCTTTACGACTCTATTTAATATCTTTTGTTTTTGATAAACATCTATATTTTCTGTAACTCCAGCTATAATTTCTTTTTGATAAGCTAATTCAATTTTTATACCTCGAATTTCTTTTTTATAGTTCTCAATCATTCTGCCTTGAATCTGATTCGCTTTCATCAAAATCATTTCGGGACTGTTCCACATATTTTCGCATTCAATAAAATATTTTCTTATT
>NZ_DBHIXN010000048.1:0-15381 GCF_057270615.1 Leptotrichia sp. | reverse complement strand
GCTATCAAACTTCTTAGAAAATTTTTAAATAATTTTAAAGATTTTAGAACCCTGCAACTTTAGTTGTGGGAGGTTCAGATATTTGGCCAGCGGGGGACATCAGAGGAAATAAAAATCCGTCACTTGAAGGAGGACTTCCTTATTTTGAAAAAACTTTGGAAAAATCTTGGATAAATGTAGTTGCACTTGTGAATAAATCTGGAACTGCAGGATTGGAATGGAAGGATTTAGAACCATTGTCAAATGCAGGGGTAGCTAGTAAATGGACTATAACTGCGGTAAGTGAAGATGGAACATCAGCAAAAGCAGCGGAAAATGTTGCAAAAGCGGTAGATCAGGTACGTGAAAAATTTCCTGGAATGAAAATGGATATGATTAGAGACATAATTCTTTCAACAGCTACTGATATCGGAGCAGCAGGAGTGGATGATGTATTTGGATATGGACTTTTAGATGCTACTACTGCTTTAAATGGACCAAAAAGATTAGATTATGGAACGAGCAAATTTTATGTTCCAAATACAAAAACTTGGGTTTTTAAAAATAATATTTATGGTTCGTATACAGATTTAGAAAAAAGTGGAAAAGGAACATTAGTTTTAGAAGGTAAAAATTCTTTTTATAAAATAAAAGTAGATGGTGGAACACTAATTTTAAAAGGAGACAATACTTCTAGATATGAAACAATAATAAAAAGTGGAACACTCGATGTTAAGAGAAAATTTACTCCTCGAAATATTGAAATAGAAACGGATGGTACATTAATTACAAATCCTAATACTGTGATAGGAGAAATTACTAAAGATCATTATACGAATGAGATAACTGTTAATGTGGCAGTTAATATTGTAAATAAAGGAACACTAAAAAATATTGGAAAAGGAGCGATTATAACTGGAAATTATACAGCGAAATATGGTTCAGTGACAGAAGCAGAAATTGGATCAAAATTAATAGTAAAAGGAACAATAAAAATTGATGGAAGAGAAAGAAATCAAACTTTGGGAAGCACAGTAAAACTTTTGAGTAATGGATACGTTACTGCAACGCCAACAACATCAGCAGTTATTGAAGCTGAAAAAGGAATAGAAGGACAATTTGCAAAAGTGGAAACTGATGGATTGATTAATGGAAAAGTGGAAAATAAAGGAAATTCAATTGAAGCTACAATTAGTAGAAAAAATGTGGAAGATTATGTAAATAATTTGAAAAATAGCGATGAAATGCAGAAAAATACTGCTAAAAATGTAGAGGTTTCCTTTAAAGAATTAGATAAAAAAATAGCTGAAGGAAATGCAAATGTTTCTAATTTTGCTTTAGATGCGGCAAAACTTCAAAAAAATTCCCTATCTCTAAGTTCAAGTATATTAGATAGTTTATCAGGACAAATTTATGCTTCAGCTCAAGCTTTAACATTTCAACAATCGCAAACAATAAATAAGGATTTATCAAATAGACTTGTAATGCTCGGAACGCTTGATAATACTAGTGATAAATTTGGATTATGGATTTCTTCCATTGGAGCTAATGGGAAATTAAAACAAAATGGGTATGCTGAAGGAAAAACTAAAGTTTATGGAGGACAGGTTGGAATTGATAAGCAATTTGGAGAAAATTTGATTTTAGGAACAGCTTTAGCTTATTCAAAAGGGAATGTGAAATTTGATAGACATGGTGGAAAATCAGATGCGGATAATTTTGGAATTTCATTGTATGGAAGAGTTGGAAATAAAGATAATCCGATGTATTTGCAAGGAAGAGTTGGACTTGGATTTGTAAATAGTGAAGTTAAAAGGGATATTATTTTATCTGAAAATGATATTTCACGAGGAAAAATTGAGCATAATGATAAAGTAATTTCAGGATATTTAGAAACAGGGTATGATGTGAAAAAAGGTGATTTTGTATTGACACCATTTGCTGGAATCTCGCACGATACAGTTCAAAGAGGAGCATTTCATGAGGAAAATAGCCAATTTGGATTAAAGGCGGATAAAAAGACTTACAAACAAACAAGTGGACTTGCTGGAGTTAGAGTTAGTCAGAAATTTAATTTTGAAAATGGTTCAAAAACTACATTACAAGGATATATAACACATCAAAGGGCATTTAATAATGAAGATTTGAATTTTAAAGCATCATATTCAGGACTACCAGATGCAAAATTTAAAGTAAAGGGAATAGGACTTTCAAAGAACCAAACATGGGTAGGAGCTGGAGTTTTAAATGAAGTTAGTTCAAAATTTGCCTGGTATTTGAATTATGATGGAAAAATTGATAAAAAGGCTAAAAATAATGTATTTACAGCTGGTATGAGAGTTAATTTTTGATAGACTTTTTTAAATAATAAATTTACAAATTTTTTATGAATTTTAAATTATATATGTTCAATTATCATTGGTAAAATATTTTCAAATAAAAGTTTAGTTCAAAAATTAAAAATAAGTTTTAGGAGATGATTTTTATGAAAAAGAAAAAAGTTTTAATATTAATTATATTGGCCTTTATGATGGTAACACCAGCAACGAAAGCAGATTTTTGGTCAAAATTAAGAGATGCTCTTATAGGTGGTGATAATTATTCAAATTCAAGTTCAGAGGATAAAAATATTGTAGATGGTAAAATTTATAATCCAAAGGATAATAGAGAATATAGACTAGTTGAAAAAATGAAAGATGAAAGAGAAAATTCTCAAAGTGACTATAGAAAATTTGAAAATTCATCAAGTAAAATTTTTTATTATGAATGTACAATAAATCCAAAAGATTTTTTATCAATAATAGGATTTAGGACTTTTTATGGATATGCTGATTTTCCTGTATATGAAATTAGTTCAGGAGTGGAAAAGTGTTATGAAAAGAAGGAAAATGAATATAAAAAGGAAGTTTCTAAAAGGAAAATTTATATAGACAATAAATTGGCAAAATATATTTTAAAAAATGAAATTAATGTTCAAAAAATAGCAGTTTATGATGCAAAATTAAATGATAGAGGCTATCCTTTGTTTAGTTCAAAAAATCCAAGAGTTTTGATAAATGATAAATTAGTATCTTATTAAAATGATAAAAATTAAAAAGTAAAAAATAAGAAAAAATGTAACTAACAATTTGAGTTAATTACATTTTTTATTACATAAAAGATAACTTAAAATCATAAATAATTTTGGATTAATTAATGTTTATGTCCGCAACAGCAAGAATGAGAATGCATATCAATTACCATACGTCCTTGAATTTTTCCATCTTCCATTTCTTTAAAGATTTCAGGAGCTTCTTCTATAGTTCTAGTTTGAACTACTGGTACAACTAATCCTTCAGCTCCAAATTGGAATGCTTCTCTTAAATCTTCTCTTGTTCCTACTAATGAACCAATTACTTCAATACCATCTAATACAGTTTTTACGATTGGTAAATCCATAGTTTCTGATGGAAGTCCTACAGCAACAACTTTTCCTGCAGCTCTTACTGAATCTATAGCTTGGTTAAATGCAACTTTTGATACAGCAGTAACTACAGCAATATGAGCTCCAATTCCGCTTAATTCCTTAATTTTTGCAACTGGATCTTCTTTTTTACCATTTATAATGTAATCAGCTCCAACTTCTTTAGCAAGTGCCAATTTGTCATCATTTATATCAACAGCAATTACATGAGTATTGAATACTTTTTTAGCATATTGAACTGCCAAGTTTCCTAATCCACCTGCACCGTAAATTACTACCCATTGTCCTGGTTGAGGTTTTCCGACTTTTATAGCTTTATAAGTTGTAACTCCTGCACAAGTGATACTGCTGGCTTGAGCTGGATCCAAACCTTCAGGAACTTTTACTGCATAATCAGCTGTAACGATACATTGTTCAGCCATTCCTCCATCTGCAGAATATCCAGCATTTATTACATCTCTACATAGTGTTTCCTGTCCATTAATACAGTATTCACATTTTCCACATCCTTCAAAGAACCAGGCAATACTAACTCTGTCTCCAGGTTTTAATGATGTTACTCCATCAGCAACTTCTTTTACAATTCCAATTCCTTCGTGTCCCAAAATTCTTCCAGGAACTTTTCCAAAATCCCCATGAGCCACATGCAGGTCAGTATGGCAAACACCGCAATATTCTACATCAACTAACGCTTCTCCAGCTTTTAGTCCTCTTAATTCTTTTTCTACAACTTCTATGCCTGTTCCTTCTTTATTAACTACTACTGCTTTCATTTATTTTACCTTCCTTTTTTTATTTTTTTAAATGTGATTATATGAATATTTAATCATACAACATATTTATACCTTATAAAATTCAAAAAGTCAAATTATTTTTTTAATAAAATAGTTTGTCGTGCTTACTATTTGGGTAGAAAATTTATTTTAATAAAATATTATTAAAAAGATTTTTCAAATTTTTTAAAATTTATTGACAATAGGTAGTTTGTTTGGTAGAATTTCTGTGAGCATAAGTTTTATTAGTTATTTATCTTAATTTTTGTTTTGATTTTGGATATAATAAAAATAATGGATATAAATATTTGAAATTTATGCTAATTTTAATGTTTTTTGGAGGTGGATGTTTTGAACGAGGAAGTCCCGGAAGAGAGATTTAAAGATTTAAGTAATTTAAAATTTAAAAATTTGTGCAAATATGGATAAAGGGAATGTCTTCGTTGCTGTTATTCTCCTGATTTTTATTTGCAGAAAAATTTTAAAAAATTAAAAGTGCAAAGAAGAAAAAAGAAAGGAGATAATAATGGGAAATAACATTATTCAAAAACTTATAGATGAAAAAAAATATTTTGAAATTAGAAAATATCTAAATGACTTAAATATAGTGGAAGTTTCAGAACTATTAAATCAGTTTGAATCTTCTGAATTAATAATGATTTTTCGACTACTTTCTAAAAATAGGGCAGCCGATGTATTTTCATATCTGGACACTGAACATCAGGAAATGATTATTAAAACCATGACAGATGTAGAAACTAAAAATATATTTGATGAGCTTTATTTTGATGATATTGTCGATATTATTGAAGAAATGCCATCGAATGTGGTAAAAAAAATATTAAGGAATACTGATGCAAAAGATAGACACACAATAAATCTTTTGTTAAAATATCCTGAAAATTCAGCTGGAAGCATTATGACAACTGAATATATGGACTTAAAAAAGGATATGACAGCTTCTTCTGCAATTTTTAAAATTAGGGATGTTATGGAAGATATGGCAAATGTCTATACCTGCTATGTGATTGATGAAGGTAGGAGGCTGGAAGGAGTAATTTCCCTAAAAGAGCTTATTACGAGCGAGGATGATGAGCCAATTCAAAATCTTATGAATAAAAATGTAATAAGTGTTCATGTAAATGATGATCAGGAAAAGGTTGCGGAAATAATAAAAAAATATAATCTTATCGTACTTCCTGTGACTGATGATGAAAATAGACTTTTAGGAATCATTACGATTGATGATGTAATGGATGTTGTGGAACAGGAAGCGACAGAGGATTTTCATAGAATGGCTGGGATTTCGCCTGTGGAGGAGTCTTATTTGAAAACAAGTGCCTTTACAATGGCAAGACAGAGAATTAGCTGGTTAATTGTACTTATGATTTCTGCCACATTTACTGGAAGAATTATAAGCAAATATGAAGATGTGCTGCAGTCTGTAGTTATACTTTCTTCATTTATTCCTATGCTGATGGATACAGGGGGAAATGCAGGTGCACAGTCTTCAACAATTGTAGTCCGTGCTTTGGCATTGGGGGAAGTTGATACAAAAGATACTTTTAAAATATTAAAAAAAGAATTTCTTATTTCATTTATAGTGGCCGTAGTTTTAGCGGCAATAAATTTTTTAAGAATTATAACTTTAACAAAGACACCTTTAAATGTTGCAATAACAGTTTCAGTAACTTTAATTTTTGTGGTTATAATTTCTAAAATAATAGGTGCTTTTTTACCAGTTATCGCTAAAACTTTTAAAATGGATCCGGCAATAATGGCAGGGCCTTTAATAACAACGATTTTAGATGCGCTTACTCTTACTATTTACTTTAGATTTGCAACTATGTTTTTAAGTAATGTTATAAAGTAAATATTTTTATAAAATTTAAGAATATAAAAATTGATTGTCTAATTGAAGTTATATGGCAACTAATATAAGAAAAATGAGGTGAGAAAAAAATGAAAAAAATAAAAAGAATAATTGAAGATCTTTTGAAAGAAAAAAAATATTTTGAAATAAAAAAAGAATTAGATAAATTAAATGCAGTTGAAATTTCTGATGTGATAAATTTATTTAAACTGCCAGAGCTTGTAATAATGATTTTTAGACTTTTAAAAAAAGATAAAGCGGCGGATGTGTTTTCATATTTGGATAGTGAACATCAGGAAATGATTATTCACGCTTCAACTGATGTTGAAACACGAGAAATATTTGATGAACTGTATTTTGACGATATTGTTGACATTATCGAGGAAATGCCGTCGGATATTGTAAAAAAAATCTTGAAAAATACGGATAGAAAAGATAGACATTTGATAAACCAGCTTCTAAAATATCCAGATAATTCAGCTGGAAGCATTATGACGACTGAATATGTGGATTTTCAGAAAAATATGACAGTTCAAGAGGCGATAGGACAGCTGAAAAAAACTGGGAAAGACAAGGAAAATATTTATACTTGCTATGTTACGGATAAAAAAGGGAAATTGGAAGGTGTGCTTTCACTAAAGGAATTGATTTCTAAAAAGGACAGTGCTGTAATTGAAGATATTATGAATACAAATTTTGTAAGTGTAAATACACATGATGATCAGGAAAAAGTTGCAGATTTATTTAAAAAGTACGATTTTATCGTTATGCCAGTTGTTGACCATGAAAATAGGCTTTTGGGAATAATTACGGTGGATGATGTTTTAGATGTTGTGGATCAGGAAGTTACGGAAGATTTTCACAAAATGGCTGGAATTACTTCAACTACCGATGATTCCTATTTAAAAACAAGCATCTTTACGATGGCAAAGCAAAGAATCGGATGGCTTGCAGTTCTTATGATTTCTGACACAATTTCTGGAAATATAATACAAGGTTACGAAAAAGTTCTGGCAAAGTCAATAATTTTAACAGCATTTATCCCAATGCTTATGTCAAGCGGAGGAAATGTCGGTTCACAATCTTCAACGGTTGTAATCCGTTCACTTGCACTTGGGGAAATCTCTCCAAAAGATGCCTTTAAGGTGATTAAAAAGGAATTTTCAATTGGAATAATGGTATCAGTAGTTTTGGCGCTATTAAATTTTATAAGACTTGTAACACTTGAAAAAACTAATTTTATAATTGCTTTTGTCGTTTCATTGACACTTGTATTTACAGTAATTATTTCAAAGCTGGTTGGAGCATTGCTTCCGCTTGGGGCAAAAATTGTGAAGGCTGATCCAGCGGTTATGGCGACACCTTTGATAACAACGATTTCAGATGCTGTGACGCTTATAATTTATTTTAATTTTGCAACAATGTTTTTAAAACTTTAGTAAATATAAACAATAGCAGTTTATAAGTAATGAAAATCTAATGAAATGCTGTATATATCTTTATGTAATTATGGTATAATATAAAATAAAAGATGTCAAGGAGGAAAATAATCTAATGAAAGCTAAAATATTAATTTTATTAAGCATGCTTCTATTTGTAGTAAGCTGTGGAACTCATCCAGCACAAAAGGAATTTGAACGACAAATGAAAGTGATACAATCAGGAAATTTATCGAATTTTGGTAAAGCAAGTGGAGATGTAGCTGTTATTTTAGAACAATCTAGTAAAATATGTGGTGAAGGAATGAAAAAAATAACTTACAAGATTAATAAAGTTGAAGCAAAAGGAAATAACGCTACAATTAATGTTACTATAAAATCTCCAGATTTAAAACCATATATGCCAGAATTTCAAAGTAGAATACCTGAAAAACTTTCAAAAGCTATGCCAAAAAATAATGAAGAATTACAAAGTCAAATATCAGAACTTGGAAAAAAATTCTTTAATGAAAAATTTAACAGCAAAGATTTGAAATATACAGAAAAAACTTTGGATGTTAAATATGTAAAAAATGGAAAAGATTGGGAAATGAGCGATGAAAATGAAGAATTTTTAAAAATCTTAACTTTTGATCTTATGAATTAATCTAAAAAAAAGAAGTTACTTTAATTTGGGTAACTTCTTTTTTATTTTACTTGTTTGTAAAATTATAGTAAAATGGTTAAAACAGAATTTAAAAACTATGACTGTTTATTTATTTTCCTTCTCAAACAGAATCTATAACGAATTTTTAAATATTGTAAACTCTCGAAGTTCATTTTGTTTGAGTGTATCTGGATACTTTTTAAATTGAATTTTTCCAAAAGATTCTATTATATCAAATTCTGAAAGAAAATATATGTGTAATTCAAATTTTGTCTGTGTACCGCAAATCCATATCGTTCCTTTTGATAAATCTGTAAATGCGTAGCCAATATTACTGCTTTTTTTCCATTTAAAGATTTGATTTTTTGGAACAGGAAGTTTTGACATTCTTCGGTTAAGTTCCTTGCTAACCATATTTTCGCAGGCATCAGTGCCAAAAACTATAAAAAATGAAATTACAAAACAAATACCAATGACAAATAATCCAAGATTTAAGAGAATTGGTATTGAAGCACAAGCTAAAAAAATTAGAAATCTTGCTACATAAGCTAATTTTATATATTTATAATTTTTTACAATCATTGTCTTTTTCTCCTTTGCATTAGATAATATTCCAGCTGGTTATCTAAAAATTCCTTTATATCATTTAATTTTTGAGTTTTAGCATTAGCATCTGGATCTGAATTTCTATCTGGATGCACTTTAACTATTTCCTTTTTATATGCTTTTTTTATTACATCTTCATTTATTTCTCCATTTTTATCAATTTTCAAAATATCTAGATATTCTTCAAATTTTTGAATAATTCCTCCATCATTTGTGCTTTGGTAATCAAAATTTGAATAGTCGTCATTTTTCCTTTCATATTGCTCCCTTTCATATTGCTCCCTTTCATATTGCTCCCTTGAGTATTCCTGTTGCTGTCTATAGTATGAGTATTCTTGAGATTTTTCTTTCCAGTACTGTTTTTCCCTGTCTTGCTGCTTCTGATATTCTTCCTGAGCTTTTCTTCTTCTTTCGTATTCTTGGTTGCTTGCACTTTCAAACCATTGCTCATATTTTTTGTAAATTTTCTTATTTTCTCCTCTTTCATTCAGAAGAATTCCCAAAATAAAATTCAAAAATTCTGGAATGGCTTTAAAAATCAGAAAAACTGCACAAGCAATTAGAACGTAAATAAGAACACCTAAAAGCCAGCTCCAGTTTCCAGCAAAAATAAAAGCAAGAAGAGCAAAAAATACTAAAATTGGCAGTATTGTATAAAATCCTATAGCCATTATTGCAAATGAAATTAAACTGCATAATTCAGCAATTTCACTTAATATAAATTGTACTAATCTTATTAAGGTTTTCACTATTTTCCTCCTTTTTAGAAATTAAATTCCGTTTAAAAAATTTAAGTAAGAGATTTTTATCCTTTGCAAAGAAATTCATAGCTGTTTTGCTGTTTAAATGGAAAATAGCATTAAACAGTATTTATTCAGCGAAAATTTAAAATTTCCTATTTCAAGCAAAAAATATTTTTAAACAAAATTCGGTATTACTGAGCCTCCCACGACTAAAGTCGCAAGTGTTCTTGCACTATTTAATAAAAAATTCTTAAATTAATAATATTTTACTCAATTATAAGATAGATGTCAACTTTTAATATTTTTTATAAGTAATAATAAATAAAAAAATAGAAGAAATAATATTCCTTCTATTTTAAATTTAATAATTTTTGACGAATTAAAATTAATATTTTGTAATTAAATAATCGAATGCGCCAAGTGCTGCTTTTGCTCCTTCGCCCATTGCGATAATTATTTGTTTTTGTTTGATATTTGTAACATCTCCTGCTGCGAATATTCCTGCTACGGAAGTTGAGTTATTTTCAGGATTAATTACAATTTCTCCAATTTTATTTGTTTCAACTAAATCTTTAACAACTTCACTTCTAGGCGATAATCCTACTTCAACAAACATTCCATCTACATTTAATGTTTTTTCTTCTTCAGTTTCTCTGCTTTTATAAACAATGCTTTCTACAAATTCATTTCCATTTACTTTAGTAGTTGCAGAATTTAAAATTACTTTTATATTTGATTGTTCAGCTAATTTTTTTTGTAAAACTTTGTCGGCTTTTAATTCAGGCATAAATTCAATTAATGTAACTGATTTTGCAATTCCAGATAAGTCAAGAGCTGCTTCAACACCTGAATTTCCACCACCAATTACAGCTACATTAAGCCCCTTATAAAAAGGCCCGTCACAAGTTGAGCAGTAATGAACACCTTTTCCAGTATATTCGGCTTCTCCTGGAATATTAAGACTTCTTGGCTTTGCTCCTGTTGCCATAATAATTGTTTTTGTCTTATAACTTTTTTCATCATCAGTTATAAGTATTTTATCTTTTCCGTTTTCTTTTATTTCTTTTACCAAATGTCCTTCTTTAAATGCAATTTCATATTTTTTCAAATGTTTTTCCAAAGCTTGGGCAAATTTGGCCCCAGTTGTTGAATCAGTTCCAATAATATTTTCAATTTCATTTGTGTCAAGAATTTGTCCACCAATTTTTACTCCTATCATTGCAACGTTAAGTCCTTTTCTAGATGCATAAATTGCTGCTGAAACAGCTGCAGGTCCAGAACCTACTACGGTTACATCGTAAAGTTTATTTTCATCAATTTTTGCTAATTTTCCTTCATCTAAAGCCCCAAGATTTAAACTAAAATCCATTTTTATACCTCCAAATTTTATTTTTGATATTATACAAATTTATTTAATTTTGTAATCATTACAATTTATTGTAATACAAATTTTTAAAATTGTCAACATTTAAATTTTTTAATTTTTTCATTTATCAAAAATTATTTATATTTATTGGGAGATATGCTATAATAATTTTAAGAGAAATTGGAAAAATAAATTTATTTTTTAAAGAGGAATTTGTATGGATAAAATAAAAAAAGAACTAGTTATAATAACTGGAATGAGTGGAGCTGGAAAATCTGAGGCAATGAAATTTTTTGAGGATAGGGAATATTTTTGTATTGACAATTTTCCTATTAATTTGTTTCAGTATTTGAATGAAATATTTATTAGCAGTGGAAAAAGAAACCAGGTGGCAATAGCAATAGACGTTAGAAATCAGGAATTTATCGAACAGTTGACAAAACAGCTGGAAATATTGGACAAGGAGGAAATATCTCATACTATGATCTATCTGGATGCAAGAACAGATGTTTTGCTTAGCAGATATGAGCTTTCCAGAAGAAAGCACCCATTGAATATGTATGACACGCTGCTTGCCAATATAAAGGCAGAACGTAAAATTATAAAGGATTTTATGGTAAAAGCTGATTTAGTAATTGATACTAGTACATTGACAGTGAAGAAGTTGCAGGAAATTTTAGAAAAGGAATTTTCAGGGCAAAGAAAAAAAATAAGTGTTAATTTAACTTCCTTTGGATTTAAATATGGAATTCCTTTAGACTTACATTTAATGTTTGATTTAAGATTTTTGCCAAATCCTTATTATATTGATAATTTAAAAAATAAAACTGGAAATCATAAGGAAGTGCAAGATTACGTTATGGGGCTTCCAGAAAGTCAGGAATTTTATAAAATGCTTTTAAATATGCTTTTGTATTTAATTCCAAAATATGAAAAGGAAGGGAAATCACATTTACGTATAGGGATCGGATGTTCAGGCGGACAGCATCGTTCGGCTACTTTTGTAAATAAACTTTATGATGATCTTTCGCAAAAAATAGATTATCATATTGGGAAATTTCATAGAGAAGTGGGAGATAAAAAGGAAATTTAGTTTTACTTAATTTATACAATTTAAAAGAAAGAATAAAAAAATACAAAAATGGAAGAAGAAATAAAGACAGAAAAAATAGAAAAAGAAATAAAATCGCCAGTTAAATATAAGGATATTCCCACAAATCCCGGAGTTTACCTGATGAAAAATGAACGAGGAAAGATTATTTATGTAGGAAAGGCAAAAAATTTGCAAAATAGAGTAAAATCTTATTTTACAAATGTAAATTCGCATAATCAGAAAACGCTGGAATTAGTTAAAAATATTAGGGATATTGAGTTTTTTATCTGTAAATCAGAAGTTGAGGCACTTATTCTGGAAAATAACCTGATAAAAAAGAATAAGCCAAAATATAATATTTTGTTAAAGGATGAAAAGACTTATCCGTATATAAAGTTTACAAAGGAAAAATTTCCAAAGGTGGAAATTGTGAGAAGTACAAAAAAATTAAATGAGAATGCCGAATATTTTGGGCCTTATCCAATGGGAATATTTTTTGCAATGAAGTCGCTTATTAAGATATTTCCAGTTCGAGATTGTAATCGAAATATGGACAAAATTACAAAGCCGTGCTTGAAGTATTACATGAAAACTTGCCCCGCACCTTGTAAATACAAAGATATTGAAGATGAATACAGTACGAATGTAAGCAATTTCAAAAATTTCTTGAAGGGACATTCTGATAAAGTTCTTGAAATGCTGGAAAATCGGATGAAACAGTTTAGTGATGAAATGGAATTTGAGCGTGCGATTAACGAGCGTGAAAAATTGGCTGTGTTAAAAAGAATGCTGGAAACACAAATTATCGAGTATAGCAAGGAAATTGACGAGGATGTGTTTGTATTTGAGGAAAAAAGAGAAAATGTGTTTTTATGTGTGCTGAATATTCGGGAAGGGAAAGTTATTAATAAAAATCACATAATAATTTCAATGGAAAGAAGTCAAGAGGAAAGTCTTTTTGAGAGGTTGATTACTTCTTATTATGAAAAGAGGAATATTCCAAAGCATATTATTTGTGATGAACGATTTTTGCAAAGCGAATTTTTGATAAAGGAATGGGCAAAAATTGAAAAACATAAGGAAGTAAAACTTCATTTTCCAAAGATTAATAGCCGAAGATTGCAGCTTTTGGAAATGGGATATTTGAACTTACGGGAAGAAGTTGAGAAATATTACAGAAAACGTCGTATGGTTCAGGAAGGGCTTCATAATTTAAAAAGAGAATTACGGTTAAAAAGTTTTCCTTACAGAATTGACTGTTTTGATATTTCAAATATTCAAGGGAAAGATGCAGTTGCGGCAATGACTGTGGCTATTGACGGGGAAACAACGCCTAAGGAATATAGGCATTTTAAAATTACTGTAAAAGATACGCCAGATGATTTTTTGATGATGAGGGAAGCATTAACACGAAGATATTCTAAAATAGAAAACGAGAAAATGCCCAATCTGATTCTAATTGATGGTGGAAAAGGGCAGCTTGGAGTGGCTGTGGATGTGATGGAAAAACTTGGAAAAATGGAGCATACCGATGTAATTGGAATTGCAAAAAGGGAAGAGGAAATTTTTAAAAGTTATGAAAGTGAGCCGTATTTATTTGAAAAAACGGATGAAACATTAAAAATTTTGCAAAGATTAAGAGATGAAGCTCATAGATTTGGAATTACACATCACAGAAAATTGAGAAGTAAGCGTAATGTCAAAAGTGCGTTGGACGACATTTCAGGAATTGGACCAAAGCGTAAAAAGGAATTAATAAAAAAATTTGGATTAATAAAAAATATACGAAATGCAACATTGGAGGAACTGATGGAAATTGTGCCAGAAAATATTGCTATTTCTATAAAAGAAAATCTATAAATTAAATTTAAAGTATTTAGATAAATTATTTTTTCTAATAGATCTGTTCGATAACTATACAAGCTCAGAATTTAAAATAAATATTCTGAAGCAAGAGGTTTTGCCCCCTTGCAGAGATAAAAAAACTCAGGTTATTGAACATATCTATATAAAGATTGAAATTAAAAAAACAAAAAATAAAAACTTTCAGGAGGAAAAACTTGAAAAAATTAATAATATTAATGTTGCTTGGGTGCAGTATGACAAGTTTTGCTCTTTTTGATAAAATAAAAAAGGAGATAAAATGGAGAGAAGAAGAGCAGCCAAGATTTAAAAAGGTAAAAGTGATGATTGATGGAAAAGAGAAAATGAGAAAAGTAATACCAGGAAATTATGAAATAAAACTATTTGAAATTACGTATCCGACAGACTTATTTGGAAAAAATAGATTTTACAATGAATTTAATGCTTTTTTGAAAGATATAAAAAAAGGGAAAAAATATTCATTGCTTTTGGAAGATAGATTTTATCAGGAAATGCAAGATATAAAAGTCGATCAGCTTTCAGAAGAGGAAAAAATATTGGAATTACCAGCATCTTCGTTGGATGAATACTATAAACAACAAATAATTGCAATGTCAAGAGGAGTTAACTTTACTGAATATGTGGGAACAGATCAGGAATATTTGAATAGACAAATTTATGTTCTTTATGAACTTTTGAATAAAACAGATTTTAATCCTAAAAATGTCTATTCGGAATTGGATAAAGAATTTTTAATTGAAGAATTGAGAAATAATCGAAAAGAAGTTGTAGAAAACTTTGAAAAATCAAATGTTGAATTTTTTATAAAAGAAACTTATGAAAATTCAGGATTAAATAAATTTAAAGATGATTCAGTATACAAATTTGACAAAGATATTTTAATCTCTGATAAATTAGAAGATCAAGCAGTATTGCCAGAACTTCAAAGAAATATTTATTTAACAGGTTTTCCAAATGAAATAATTGAAAAACTTGCTAAAAATCAGTTAAAGCTAAAAAGAACATTGCTACTACTTGAAAATAGCGAGTATCACGGTTATACTTATAATGAAAACAATACAGTAGTATTTGTAGGAGGAAAAAATCCAAAATATTATTACAATGATTATAAAATAAATGTAGTTAAAAAGCCAATAGAAGTTCTTGATTTATTAAAAACAAGCTCGAATTATTATGTATCAGACTTTTTTTAAAATTTTATTTTTGGTGTAAGTAATAGTAAATTTTGTTTAATATAAAATCCTAAATCATTCATCTAAAAGATTTTTTTCTTTATAAGTATTTTTCATTTTTGTAAATAATAATTATTTCTTTTATTGTTATGTTTTTTTCTTTTAAAGATTCAAAGGGGATCAGTCGCCATCCCCTTTGAGAACCCCGCTCGTCTAAGCATTTTTTGAAAATAAAATCGAAACTCGCTTCGCTCAAACAGTCGATTTTATTTCCAAAAAATCACGACAATTTTAACAAAAGATAGCAAGAAGTCGTAGGCTTTCTATAAGTGGGAGATGAATTG
>NZ_DBHIXN010000047.1:0-15463 GCF_057270615.1 Leptotrichia sp. | reverse complement strand
TTCATCTCCCACTTATAGAAAGCCTACGACTTCTTGCTATCTTTTTGTTAAATTTAGTGTTATTTTGTCGCTTTTTCTATAATAATTTGTCTGTTGTAAGTATCCATTTTAGCTTTTGCTCCAATTGGAACGGTTATAAAAGGTCTTACGTGTCCAGACTTGAAGTTTTTTATGATTGGAATATTTAATTTTCCAAAATTGTCATAAAATACTTCATCTATTGTCATATCTGTAGGATCAGCTTGTTTAGGATTTTTAAAGTTACCAAGTATGATTCCTTGTAATTTGTCAAATTTTCCAGCAAGTCTAAGCTGCTGTAACATTCTATCTATACGATAGCTTGCTTCATTTGTTTCTTCCAGAAAAAGTATTTTTCCATCTGTATTAATTTCATGGTCAGTTCCAAGTGTTGCAACTACCAAGGATAAATTTCCACCAGTAATTTTTCCACTTCCACGTCCATTTTTCATAATTGAATATGTGTCATCAAAATCTAGCAAGTTATATGATTCATTACTCATAAATGCTTTATTAAAAGCATTTTCTGTAACGGGCGGAATATTTTTTAAGTTATCTGCCATAGGTCCTTGAAATGTTATAAGTCCCGTTTTTTCATTAATTGCTAAAAGTAATGTCGTATTGTCACTAAATCCTGAGATGATTTTTGGATTTTTTTTGATTAAATCATAATTTATCTTGTCGACAATTCTAATTCCACCATAACCTCCACGTACAGCAAAAATAGCATTGATACTAGGATTTGCGAACATATCGTTTATATCTTTGGCTCTTACATTGTCAGTACCTCCAAATCCGTACCATTTTGAATAAAATGATTGTCCATAGACAACGTTAAATCCTCTATTTTTTAAATATTCTACTTCTGCATTACTGTTTTCGTTGGTGTAGTTTGCAGGTGCAATTAGTCCAATCGTATCACCAGGTTTTAAGCCTTTTGGAATAATAATTTCATCTGATGTGGTATTTTTGACATTTTGGGAATTTGTAGCATTTCTTATTCTTGTGCTTAGTTCTGAAGGTTTTGATGATTTATATGTTGCAGCATTTAATTCTAAGCTAGCTCCAATTAATCCTAATATTAGTAATATTTTATTTATTTTTATTGTTCTCACATCCTTTATAAGTTTATTTTTATTAATTTTTCAAAAAAACAGGCAATTTATCTTAACTTATAAAAGTTAAAGATACATTGCCTTTACAATTCATTATGTTAATTGTCTATTATTTCATTGCTTGAACTTGTTTCAAAACTTCTGATGCTCCGTTTACTTTATTATTTACAGCTTCTTGTAAAATTTTGATTGCTTCGGCTTTTTTACCTAATCCTGCATAAACTTGACCTAAAACAACTTTTGCAGCATTATCTTTATCTTCATTTATTGCTTTTTGCAAGTATTTTTCAGCTAATGATCCTGCCCCAACACTTCCAAAATAAGTTCCAATTTGTCTGTTTGTTACTTTTGGTGATGCTGATTTTAATTGGTTGTAAATTGAATTTACTTTTGCTGTGTTATTTTGTACTTCGTAAATTCCTAGAAGTAATATTTTTGCAGCTGAATTTTTAGGTTCTGCAGCTACTGTTTTTGTCAAAAATTCTTCAGCTTTTGCTGGATTATTTTGTTGTAAATAGTAAGTTCCTAGTATTTCAAGAATTTGTCCGTTTTTACCATTTGCAGCTTTATTCATTTCTAATAAATATTTTTCAGCTTGTGCTGGATTTTTTTCGTTCATTGCAATTTCAGATAACAAGATTCCTGCTCCGTTTACACGATCTGAAGCTCCTGTATAGGCTTTTTGTAAATAAGATTTTGCTTGTGCAGTATTATTTTTTGTTAAATAATATTGTCCAATATTGTAATTAACTTCAGCTACGAAATCTTTATTTGCAGATTGTACAGCTTTGTTATATCTTGCAGTTCCTTTTGATTGTTCATTGTTGTCAAAGTAGAAAATAATTAAACTTGATACTACATCAGCATTATTTCCACCAGATTTTTCATCTGTCCAGATAATGTATTTTTCAGCATCAGCTTTATTTTTTTGTTGGATTCCTACAAGATAAAGTAATCTTGCAGCTTCAATTGCTTCTGGAGATGTAGATTGTCCATTTCCCCAAGCTGCTTGCAAATAAGGTTTTGCTTGAGCTATTTTATTATCTTTTAAGTAATATGCTCCTAATTCAAGATTTGCTTTTTGTGCATAAGAAGCATCTGTTCCTTTTGCAACGCCTTCTAATACTTTTACAGCATCCGTTACTTTATTTTCTCCAGCTAATTTAATTGCTTTTTCATAATCTGTTTTTCCATCAGCAAATGAGATGGCTCCTGTGACCAAAATGGCTCCTATTAGTAATAGTTTTTTCATTTCTCCTCCTAATTAATTTGACAGATAATTTACAAAAATCAAATAAAGAATAAATTTACATAGATTTTTTGTAAATATCCGATTTTACATATCTAATTACAAATTATTATATCATTTTTATATTTGATTTAACTTAGTAAAGAAATATAAAAAATTTTAATAAAATGTTTTTTTTAAATAAAATTAAAAAAATAATATTTAAAGATAGTGTTAAATATTTCTTAAAGCATCAACTAATTCTGTTTTTGAAGCAGTTTTTGCATCAACACCTTTTATAATTCTTGCAGGTGTTCCAGCTACAACTACACCTTCAGGTACATTTTCAGTTACAATTGCACCTGCTGCAACAACAGATCCTTTTCCGACTCTTACACCTTCTAGCACAACTGCATTTGCTCCTACAACTACATCATCTTCGATAACTACGGGATCAGCTGAAGGCGGTTCAATAACTCCCGCAAGCACTGCACCCGCACCGATATGACAATTTTTTCCGACTTTTGCACGTCCACCAAGAACAACATTCATATCAATCATTGTTCCTTCGCCGATTTCAGCACCGATATTTATAACAGCTCCCATCATAATAACTGCTCTGTCTCCGATGCTTACTTTATCACGGATAAATACTCCAGGCTCAATTCTTGCATTAATGTTTTTAATGTCAAGCATAGGAACACCAGAATTTCTTCTGTCATTCTTTAGATAATAATTAGTAAGATTATTTTCTTTAATAATTTTATCAATTTCATCCCAATCTCCAAAAACTACTTTTAATCCGTCTTTTCCGATGACTTTACAAGAATAAGCGTTTTTTATTTCTTCATCTGTATAAAGCTCTACAGGTGTAGATTTTTTGGCATCAGCAATATATTGAATAATTGCTTTTGATTTTTCTAATTCTGTCATTATACTCCTCCATTTTTTATTTTTATATATTTTGACTTTTAATCATTGCATTTTTCGTATTTTAGCATTTTTTTTTGATTTTTACAACTATAAATTATTTTTTTTATGGAGCAAAGTGTTTAGTGATAAATAAAAATTTATATTTTGGGTTTCATAATATTACTAAAATAATATTTTTTTTATTATAAATGTAACTGTTATGCTTTTGTAATATGTTTTTTTTATTATGTAATTTTTCATTAGTATAATAGAACTATTATAGATTTCCATTTAGCAAGAGATCAAAATCTTTTATAAACTCATTTAAAATTATATAAACTCAGAGTTTCAGTAAATAGTCATAGCCTTTAAGTTTGCTTTTAAAGCAATTTTACTAGAAATTAAAATAAAATATAATTTTTGTTTTGTTAAATGAAGTTTAGTATTGAAAAAATTTTGAATATAAATTTTGACTATCAAAGTAATATTATTTGTAGAAGTTTTTTTACAAAAGTGATAAAATATAATTGTAGATACAAATATGTTGATAATTAATATAAATAAAGACTATTTTGAAATTTGATGCTATACTCAAGACGATTCAAAATTATTTAGATTTAGACTAAAATAGTTATAAATTTTGAGTTCAGTTTTACTATAGAATTTTATTGGAGAGAAAAATTTATGAAAAGTTACTAAAATTAGAAATTTGTGAAAAAGAAAGGAATGGTTGGGAGATGAAACTGGATAATTTTGAGAAAATTGAAAATTATGAAGCAGAAAGAGAAAAAAAAGAACTGGATTTTATTATAAATCTGACAAGAGAATCATTGAATGATCCTGAAAAAGAAAAGGAGTGGAATGCGGTTAGAACTTCATTTGCATTGTATACTGAGGGAAGAAAAAAAGGGACATTTATGATAAGACCTCGTTTTTTTGAGAGCAAGATTGATATAGAAGATTTTGAATATTTGATAGATACGGTGCAAAAGTATTGTGATAAAAGGCTTCATCTTACAACTAGACAAGATTTTCAGCTGCACGGAATAAAAAAAGAAAATTTACCAGAACTGCTGGAAGTTATCTCAAAAAGAGGATTTTTTACAAAGGCAACTTGCGGAGATTCTACAAGAGCAGTAATTACTCCTGAAACAACTGGATTTGAAGAAGAAGTTTTTGATGTTTCGCCTTATGCAAAAATTGTGACAGATTATATTTTAGATGGACGTACATTTATGCATCTGCCAAGAAAGTACAAAATCGCTTTTTCTAACAAAGAAGAAAATTCACTTTATGTAAAAATAAACGATATTGGATTTCAAGCGGTGATTCAAGATGGGAAAAAAGGTTTTAGAGTATATGTTGGAGGTGGATTGGGACCAATTTCAACTAATGCTATTATTTTGAGAGAATTTATCGAAGAAGATGAAATTTTATATTATATACATGCAATAAGAAATGTGTTTAACGATCATGGAAACCGTAAAATTCGTGCTAGAGCAAGACTTCGTTATGTTTTACTGAATTTGGGAGAAGAAAAATTTTTGGAATTATGCAATGAATACATCTCTAATTTTTATGCTGAAAAAGGAGACAGTCTTAAAATCTATACGAGAAAATTACTTGATGAAAGAGAAATTTTAGATAAAGAAAAAAATTTGAAAAAAACAGAAATATTTTCTAGTGAAGAAAGTACAGATGAAAATTCTGAAAATGATGAATTTGTGAAAAGTGATAGAAATATTGTAGCAGGGAAGTACAAAGGAGAATATGGATATTATTTAAGACCTGTAAGAGGAAATATTTATAAGGAAGATGGAGAAAAATTAATTGAGTTTGTAAAAAATTTGGATTACAAAGTTGAATTGAAACTTACAAGTTTTCAAAGTATTTTGGTTCGTGGACTTAAAAAAGAAGATGTTTTAAAATTAAAAGAAATTATGAGCGAATATTACGGAGGAAATGAATTTTACAGTTCATATTCTTGTATCGGAAGTACAACTTGTAATGTTGGAATTTTAGATACTCCGCCAATATTAGACTATATTTTTGAATTTTTTGACAATGATGAAAAAAGAGAGCTTACAAATTACTTGCCACAAATAAGAATTGCTGGATGTCCAAATTCATGTGCAACACCTCAAATTGCACGTCTTGGATTTAGTGGAAGACGTAAAAAGGACGGAGAATATTTTGCAATTTTTGCAAGAGGAGAATTTACAGGTAAAACTGTAAAACTAAATGAAATTGTGGGAGAAATAAAAGCAAGCAAAATACCATATTTTCTTGAAGATATTGCAAATATTATAAAAAATGAAAATATTGAATTTGAAAAATTTGCAAATGAAGATAGATTTCTTGGATTAATTGAAGATTACAAAGAAATTGAAGTAGAAAATGTTGATTTTAATGAATTTCGTAAAATTGATGCCGAAAAGGCTTGGTAAAATGAAAAAGTGTGAGGGAATATATGTATGTTGAATTAAAAAATATAAATAAAATGTATAACGACTATAAAGCGTCAAATGACATCAATTTAGGAATAAAAAAAGGGAAACTAGTGGCATTATTAGGACCTTCAGGAAGTGGGAAATCTACGATTTTACGAATGATTGCTGGATTAGAAACACCTGATTCTGGGGAAATTGTGATTGATGGGAAAGTCGTGAATGATGTTTCACCTAGTAAAAGAGGGATTGGTTTCGTTTTTCAAAATTATGCATTGTTTCGTTATATGACGGTTTTTGATAATATTGCTTTTGGGTTGAAAATTGCGAAGGAGAAAAAGTCGGTCATTAAAGAGCGAGTGGAGAAATTGATGGAACTTGTGAATATTAAAGGGCTTGGAAAACGGTATCCAAATCAACTTTCGGGAGGACAGCGACAAAGAGTGGCTTTTGCAAGGGCGTTGGCTCCAAATCCTGAAATATTGTTGCTTGATGAACCTTTTGCGGCGATTGATGCGAAAGTTAGGCAGGATCTTAGGAACTGGTTACGGGAAACGATTGATAAAGTGGGAATTACAAGCATTTTTGTGACTCATGATCAGGAAGAAGCAATTGAAGTAGCGGATGAAATTATTGTTACAAATCGAGGAAGAATCGAGCAAATTGGGACGCCGAAAGAAATTTATACCAATCCAAAGACTGCGTTTGTAGCAAAATTCATGGGAAATCCGACAGAGTTGGAAAATATTAATAAATTTAAAGGTTTTGAAAATTTAGAAAATGGACAAAAGGCGATTATTCGTCCAGAAAATGTAAGCGTTATAAAATTAAATGAGAGTTTTAGGTATTCGGCTTCGGTTGAAACTGGAATTGTGGAATATACATTATTTCGTGGGAAAGAGGTTGAAATTGGTGTTAGAATAAACGGAGTTTTGATAAAAGGGAATCGTAAAATTGAGGAAGAATCGGTTTCTGTGAATGAGAAAGTGAATATTTATATTTACAGGGCATATGCTTTTGGTGAAGATGAAAAAGTGGAACTTGTGGAAAATGCGAATATTAAAAATCAAAATGATGTTATTATTTAATAAATTTTTTAGTTAAATAACTACCGTAATTAAATTAAATTTGTCGTGATTTTTTGGAAATAAAATCGACTGTTTGAGCGATAGCGAGTTTCGATTTTGTTTTCAAAAAATGCTTAGACAAGCGGGGATTGCAAAGGGGATGGCGATTGTTCCCCTTTGCATAAAAAAAATAAAATAATATAAAGGCAAATGGAAAAATATTTATTCAATAAATTTAAATAAAATCAGCGCTATTTAGATAGTACATTGGCTATGGGGTGATCTTATGGAAGAAAACAGTAAAAGTGGAGAAAAAAAGAAAAAATTGAAAATTAAGGAGCTTGAAACTGATGTTTTGATTATCGGTGGAGGGACTGCTGGTTGTTATGCAGCGATTACAATTGGGAAAAATTCTGATTTGTCAGTGATTGTGGCTGAAAAGGCGAATATTAAAAGAAGCGGATGTCTTGCGGCTGGAATTAATGCGATAAATGCCTACAATGTAAAAGGGCGTGTGCCACAAGATTATGTGGATTATGCGACAAAAGATGCGAATGGAATTGTACGGAATGACTTGCTAATTACTGCTGCGAATAGATTTAATGAAATTACGGCTGAAGTGGAAAAACTGGGGCTTGTAATTTTAAAAGATGAAAATGGAGAATATGTCGCACGTGGAAATAGAAATATAAAAATAAATGGAGAAAATTTTAAGCCGATACTTGCTGATGCGGTGAAAAATACTAAAAATGTAAAAGTTTTAAATACGCTTAATATTACGGACTTGCTCACAAAAGATGGGAAAGTTTATGGAGCTATTGGATTTTCTATAAAAAAAGAGGAAGCATTTGTAATAAGGGCAAAAAAAGTTATAATTTCGACTGGAGGGGCTGCTGGGCTTTATAAGCCTAATAATCCTGGATTTTCACGACATAAAATGTGGTATCCGCCATTTAATACTGGAGCAGGATATGCGATGGGAATTTTGGCAGGAGCTGAGATGACAACTTTTGAAATGAGATTTATTGCTTTGAGATGCAAGGATACAATTGCACCAGTTGGGACGATTGCTCAAGGGGTTGGAGCAAAACAGATAAATTCTAAAGGATTTGTGTATGAAGATAAATATGGACTTACAACAAGTGAGCGTGTTTATGGAACTGTGCGAGAAAATCAACTTGGAAATGGGCCTTGTTATTTGAAAACAAGTGGAATTAGTGAAGATGAAAGCGATAGTTTGTTAAAAGCATATTTAAATATGGCACCAAGTCAGACATTGAAGTGGATTGAAAGTGGAAAAAATCCAAATGAGCAAGATGTGGAAATCGAAGGTACGGAGCCTTACATTGTTGGAGGGCATACTGCAAGTGGCTTTTGGGTAAATACGGATAGAGAAACAACGATTAACGGACTTTATGCAGCAGGTGATGTAGCTGGAGGCTGTCCACAAAAATATGTTACAGGAGCATTGGCAGAGGGAGAAATTGCTGCACTTGACATAATTTCAAAATTGAATAATGAAAAAAATTGTGGAAAACTTGATGAAAATGTGGAAAACTTTTTGGATAATCAAAAAAAACAAATTATTGGACAATATGAAAAAATTAGAAATACGAAGGCTAGAAGATTTTCAACTGAAGATATGGAAGAGGGAATGCAGAAAATTATGGATGAGTATGCAGGTGGAATATCAACAAATTATCAATTTAACGAGAAACAATTGAAACTGGCAAAACAGAAAATTGATCAGTTGATAGAGCTTTCTGATGAGCTTTCGGCAGATAATATGCATGATTTGATGTTTGCTTATGAATTGAAGGAGCGATTGACGGTTTGTAAATCGTTGATTGGACATCTTTTCTTTAGAAAAGAAACTAGATGGCATTCATTTAATGAAAATTTAGATTATCCTGAAACCGATGAAAATTATTTTAAATATGTAAATTCGAGATTGGTTGATGGAGAATTGGAAATATTTACGAGGGAAATTGTGAAGGAGGACAAGTATGAGCATAGTAATTGATCCGTATAAATGTATTGGGTGTACGAAATGTACGCAAGTGTGTCCAGGTACTTTAATCGAGATGCAAAAAGTTGAAGATATGAAGGTCAAAAAGGCAGTAATGCAGTATCCAAAAGATTGCTGGGGATGTGTTTCCTGTGTTAAGGAATGTCCAGTTCAGGCGATTTCATTTTTCCTCGGAGCAGATATTGGTGGAAATGGAAGTACGATGACGACTAAAGAGGAAGGCGATATTCTAAAATGGATTATTGAAAAAAGAGATGGAACTGTAGAAGAAATTGATATAAATAGAAAAGATGCTAATAAATATTGATAAATATAATGAATAATAAAAATGGCTACCCCAATTATGGGATAGCCTAAATTGATCTTTTTTCAAAAATGCTACGTATTTTCTTATGTTAATTATACAACATTTTAGAGAAAAAAACAATAATAATTTTTAATAAAAAAAATGATTTTTTGAGTTTTTGTAGAATTTAGATTAATTTTATTATATAATGTAAGTGGCTTAAAAATAAGTTTGATCTCTTATTTTAAGTATCTCCGTAAAAAGGAGGTGCAAAAATGCTACGGTATATAAAAATAACAATACTGATTATAGTATTATTCTTTTTGATACAAAATAATGCTATGTAGCAGTATTTTTTCTCACTATTCTAAATCTGAGTAGTGAGTTTTTTTAAAGCAAATTAGTTTGACATAAAAAATATTTTTATCACAAATTAAAAATAAATTGTATATACACTTGACTATACAAATGTAATGTGTAATAATATAGAAAAATATAATATATTAAATTTTTTTATTCATAAGTTTGAAAAAATAAAAAAAGAAAGGGTGATTTATAATATGAATGAATTATCTCATTTAGATGAATTGGAAGCGGAGGCGATATACATTATTCGGGAAGTTGCAGCTGAATGCGAAAATCCTGTTATGCTGTATTCGATAGGGAAGGATAGCTCGGTTATGTTACATTTGGCTATGAAGGCATTTTATCCTGAAAAACCGCCTTTTCCATTTCTGCACGTAAATACTGGTTGGAAATTTAAGGAAATGATTAATTTTCGTGATAAAAGGGCGAAAGAACTTGGAATTGAAATGATTGAATACATCAATCCTGAAGGAGTTGAAAAAAATATTAATCCGTTTGATCATGGATCTTCGTTTACAGATATTATGAAAACACAAGCGTTGAAACAGGCACTTAATAAATATGGATTTACGGCAGCATTTGGTGGAGGTCGTAGAGATGAGGAAAAAAGTCGTGCTAAAGAAAGAATTTTCTCATTTAGAAATGCAGCACAAGCATGGGATCCCAAAAATCAACGTCCAGAAATGTGGAAACTTTACAATACAGAGATTAGTAAAGGTGAAAGTATCAGAGTTTTCCCAATTTCTAACTGGACTGAAAAAGATATCTGGGAATACATTCAAAGGGAGAATATACCAATTGTGTCGCTTTACTCGGCAGCAGAACGTCCTGTTGTGGAAAGAGATGGAAATTTAATCATGGTTGATGATGAGAGAATGCGATTGGAAGAAGGCGAAGAGCCTGAAATTAAAATGGTTCGTTTTAGAACTCTAGGAGATTATCCGTTGTCTGGTGCTGTGGAATCAGATGCTGTAACTTTGGAGGAAATAATTGATGAAACATTGAGTTCAGTTGAATCTGAGCGTACAAGTAGAGTTATTGATAGAGATAGTGGGGCAGCAAGCATGGAAAAAAGAAAAAGAGAGGGGTATTTTTAATGGTGAGATTATTAAAATTTATTACTTGTGGAAGTGTGGATGATGGAAAATCAACATTGATTGGAAATATTCTTTATAACTCAAAATTGCTTTATGCAGATCAAGAGGAAGCATTGATTTTAGATAGTAAAGTTGGATCACGTGGAGGAGCGATTGATTATTCGCTACTTTTGGATGGATTGATGGCTGAAAGAGAGCAAGGAATCACGATTGATGTGGCTTATCGTTATTTTACCACAAATAAACGTAGCTTTATCGTGGCTGATACGCCAGGTCATGAAGAATATACAAGAAATATGGCGGTTGGAGCTTCATTTGCCGAAGTTGCAATTTTGCTTTTGGACGTTACAAAAGGTGTACTTGTACAGACGAGAAGACATGCGAGAATTTGCTCAATGGTCGGAATACGTCATTTCGTTTTTGCAGTAAATAAAATGGATTTAGCAAATTATAGTGAAGAGAAATTTAATAAAATTGTCGATGAAGTGAAGGAATTGGCAAAAGAATTGGAATTGGAAAATATAAAAATAATTCCTGTGAGTGCAACTGAAGGAGATAATGTCACTAAAAAATCAGAAAATATGCCTTGGTATAAGGAAGAAAGCATTATCGAATATTTGGAAACAGTTGATGTAACAGAAGATACTAAAAATTCTGATTTTTATGTACCAATTCAAAGAGTTTGCCGTCCAAATCATGAATTTAGAGGATTCCAAGGGCAAATTGAAAGTGGTTCTATAAAAGTTGGAGAAGAAATTGTTGTGTTGCCAAGTAATGAGACTGCGACTGTGAAAACGATTTTGAATGGGGATAGAAATGTGGAAGAGGCATTTTCAGGACAAGCTGTTACGATTCAGTTGGATAAAGAAGTAGACGTGAGCCGTGGTTCTGTTATTACTAAAAACAAAAATCTTACAGTTTCAAAATCGGTTGAAGCTGCATTATTGTGGATGGATGATGATAAGTTAATTGTAGGAAAAGAATATTTAGCAAAACTTGGAACGAAGAAACTTCCTGCAATATTGAAGGAAATTGTTTATAAAATTGATGTTAATACTGGAGAAAAAATTAAAACACAAAGTATTACAAAAAATGAAATTGCTCTTTGTAAAATTGAATTTTCAGATAAAGTTATTGTTGATTTGTTTAAGAAAAATAAGACTTTGGGAGAATTGATATTAATTGATAGACTTTCTCATCAGACGGCTGCTGCGGGAGTAGTGGAAAATATTGATACGACTGGAGAAAAACCATATTTTGAAAAAGACGATATAAAAATTGGTGGATATATTTTTGAAGAATTGTATTTTGATTTTGAAAATGCAAGAATGTCTAAAGAAGAAACAGGAGAAAAAACGTATCATGTAGGTGATATTGTGCCTCAAAAAGGAGATAGCTTTGAATATCCGCAATATTTTGACATTATTTCACTTGAAAGCGAAGCGGCAGTTTTAGTTAGAGATCGTAAGATTTTTGATATTGTGAGATTGGAAGATTATCACTTTACAGGACTTCCAGTGCTAGATGAAGCAGGATTTAGATTGCAGATAAAAACGAGAGAAGATATGAAAAATTATCTTGCAGACCATAATCAAAATAAAAATAAAGTGGAAATTCATAAAAAATGGGCGAAATTTGAAACTTATAGAAGAATAGTAAGTGGAGATAGTTTTTACGTGATTTAAATTTAGATTATTAAATTAAAAAATATGAAAATAAAATAAATAAAAAGGGAAAGGAGAAGGGAAATATGCTAAAAAAATTGAAAATACCAGTGATATTTGTTGCAATTATAATTTTACTTTATTTTGTAGGGATTATGCGACAAAACAGTAAAATTGGAAAAAATAAGCAAAAAATGGAAATTGTGAATGTTTCCTATGATCCTACCCGTGAATTGTACGAGAGATATAATGGGCTGTTTAAGGCATATTACAAGGAAAAGTATGGAAAGGATGTGAATATTATCCAGTCACACGGAGGTTCGGGATCGCAAGCACGTTCTGTAATTGAAGGTCTTGATGCGGATGTTGTGACATTAGCTTTGGAAAATGATGTAGCACTTCTTGAGAAAGTAGATTTACTAGAAAAAGGCTGGGTGAATAAATTTCCAGGCAGCTCTTCTCCGTATACCTCAACAATCGTTTTTCTTGTAAGAAAAGGAAATCCACAAAATATCAAGGATTGGAACGATTTAGCAAAAAAAGGAGTAAAAGTAATAACACCTGATCCCAAAAGTAGTGGAGGAGCTTGCTGGAATTTTTTGGCAGCATGGTCTTATGGACTTGAAAAATATGGAAAAGATGAAAATAAAATAAAAAGTTTTGTAAAGAGTATTTATGATAATGTGGCTATAATGGATTCAGGAGCAAGGGCAGCGACTACAACTTTTGTGGAAAATAATCAGGGAGATGTGTTAATTGCGTGGGAAAATGAAGCGATTGCAACGGTTAAGGAATATCCTGATAAATATCAAATTATTTATCCGAGTGTGAGTATTTTAGCTCAGCCGACAGTCGCAGTAGTCGATAAAATCGCAAAAAATGATGGAACTTATCAAATAAGCACAGAATACTTGAAATATTTATATTCTGAAAAGGCACAAGAAATAATTGCTGAAAGTGGTTATAGACCTTATGACCAAAAAGTTTTAAAAAAATATGGAAATAAATTTGATTTAAATATGAAATTGACGAAAATAGATAATTTTGGTGGATGGAAAAAAGCATATGAAAAATTTTTCAATGAAGGTGCATTATTTGATAAAATTTATGAACATTAAAAATAAAAAAGGTTTTAAATGAAAGGAGTGAAAAATGAAAATATTAGCTTTAAAAAGAAAAGAAAAAACTGTAATTCCAGGTTTTGGACTGACATTTGGAATATCACTGGCAATGTTGTCAATTTTAATATTGATACCTTTAGCCTCAATATTAGTCTATTCCTTTCGATTGTCATCTTCTGAATTTTGGCAGCTTATAACAGAAAAGGCAGTTTTAAGTGCACTTTTTACAAGTGTTGGCTGTTCATTCATTGCCGCCATTATAAATTGTATTTTCGGAGTAATTTTGGCATGGGTACTTATAAAATATGATTTTTTTGGAAAAAGATTTTTAGATGGGATGTTGGAATTACCTTTTGCATTGCCTACCGCAGTTGCAGGAATTACGCTTTCAAAAATGTATTCTGACACTGGAATTGTTGGAAGATATTTTGCAAAATTTGGAATAAAAATTTCATACACTCACATTGGAATAATAATAGCATTAATTTTCGTTGGAATTCCTTTTGTGGTAAGAGCGGTTCAGCCGATACTGGAAAAACTAGATAATCAGTACGAAGAAGCAGCGTATATATTAGGTGCAGATAGAAAAACAACTTTTTGGAAAGTAATTTTTCCAGAAATAAAACCTGCACTTTTAACAGGATTTGGACTTGCATTCTCGAGAGGAATTGGAGAATACGGAAGCGTAATTTATATTTCAGGAAACAGCCTAAAAGAGCACACACAAGTTATTTCCTACGTAATTATGCAAAAATTAAATTATGTTGACTATCCTTCAGCAACTGTTATAGCTTTAGTAATGCTAATATTTTCATTCATACTTTTATTTTTAATAAACTTAGTTCAAATGAACCAATTTAAGCGAACAAACAATATTTAGGAAAGGGGAAAGGAAATGGATAAAAAAAATAACACGATAAAATATGTATTAATAACAATAAGTGTCCTATTTGTTGGAATTATGCTAGTATTGCCACTAATAGCAATCATCATAAATTCACTTCAAAAAGGCTGGGCATTTTACATAAAAAGTTTAACTGACAAATATGTTTTATCAGCTTTGAAAGTGACGATAATTGCAACAATTTCAGCACTAATTATAAATACTTTTTTCGGAATAACGGCAGCATGGCTTCTCACAAAATTTTCTTTTCGTGGGAAACATATTTTAGCTACACTAATAGACATCCCCTTTTCAATTTCACCAGTAATTGCAGGTCTTGCTTTCATTATGACCTTTGGAAGAATGGGTTGGGCAGCACCGTATATTACGGCATTGAATAAATTTTTTGTATTAGATATAAAAATAGTATTCGCAATTCCAGGAGTAATCTTAGCAACTGTTTTTGTAACATTTCCATTTATTTCAAGGGAAATAGTTCCAATCTTGAATGCACAAGGAAAAGATGAGGAAGAAGCAGCGGCACTAATGGGAGCAGATGGGTTCACAATTTTTAGAAAAATAACGTTACCGCATATAAAATGGGGATTACTTTATGGAATAATTCTTTGTACAGCAAGAGCATTAGGAGAATTTGGTGCAGTAAATGCACTTTCAAAAGCAAGAGGAGGAACTTTCACATTACCGTTAGAAATTGATGCTCTCTATTTATCAGGGTCATCAGAGTCAATAACAGCAGCGTTTGCAGTGTCTTCGCTTTTAGTGCTTATTTCAATAATAATTTTGATTATTAAAAATATTATTGAACATAAATCTGCTAAAAAAGGGATTTAATGAAAAAATATTAAATAAAAGGAAAAAGAAAAGTCAAAAAATAATTGCAAATTTGAACTAGAAAATATATAATTGTATATGTAATTGTAATTTTATAACAAATTCAAATTTCTAAAAAATCAAACAAATGAAAAATAGAAATTTGAATAAATAGCCGTAGCTTTTAAGTTTGATTTTAGAACGGCGTTACTATTAAAGTAAAATAGTTATAAAATTTCTTAATTTTGGAGGGAAAAATGACAAAAAATATGAAAACAATGGATGGTAACCAAGCTGCAGCACACATAGCTTATGCATTCACGGAAGTTGCTGGAATTTATCCGATTACTCCGTCATCAACTATGTCAGAGCATGTAGACCAATGGGCATCATACGGGA
>NZ_DBHIXN010000046.1:0-15748 GCF_057270615.1 Leptotrichia sp. | reverse complement strand
GTAGCTCAACTGGATAGAGCGTCTGACTTCGGATCAGAAGGCTTGGGGTTCGATTCCTCACGGGTACGCCATTTTTTTTAATAGGACTTAACAATCTCGTAGCTTTAGCCATGAGAGATTCAGATAAAATTCATTTTAAAAATTGTTTTTTGTGGTAAAATGACTTTGTAAATTAAAAAGTACCTAAAATAGTTTATTTAACAAGTTGAAGTTTAACAATTTTTTACAAAAAAAGCAGCTTTTTTCTTAAATATAGAGAAAGGCTGTTTTTTTATGGAAATTTTTTGAAAAAAATGTTAATATTTAACAAAAGGTAGAAAGAAGAGTTTGCATAGAGAAAGTTAAGAGGTAATAGCATAATGAAATTAGAAAAGAATAATTTAGTTTTTAGATTTGCAGCTGAAAAGGATGCCAAAGAAATTTTGGATATTTATAAGCCATATATTGAAAATACAACAATAACTTTTGAGTATGAAGTGCCTACGACTGAGGAATTTAGGGAAAGAATTAGAGAAATTTTGGAGGAGTATCCATATATTGTATGTGTATATGAAGGGAAAATTATTGGATATGCTTATGCACATAAAATTTGGAGCAGGGCTGCTTACCAGTGGGATGCAGAGCTTTCAGTTTACACAGATGAAAATTATGCAGGAAATGGAATTGGAAAAAAATTGTATAAAATTTTAATTGAAATATTAAAGCTGCAAAATGTTGTGAATGTTTATGCTCTTGTAACTTATCCTAATGAAAGTAGTGAGAAACTGCATAATTATTTTGGATTTAAAAAAGTTGCATTTTTTGAAAATTCTGGATATAAATTTGGAAAATGGATAGGTGTCACATGGTTTGAAAAGGCTATTTTAAAATATCCTGAAAATCCAAAACCAATTAGTAAAATATCACAAATTGAAAAAATTAAGTTGAGACAAATTTTAGAATCTGAAAAAATATAAAAATGTTTTGAGATTATATCTTAAATTACTTGAAAATCAGATTAAAGAGTGGTATAATTCAAAGTAGGAAACAAGAGATTTTATGAATAAATTTTAGGAGGATATAACGAAATGGCTAAAAAGACTTTAAAAGACTTAGATGTAAAAGGTAAAAAAGTATTAGTAAGAGTTGATTTCAATGTACCAATAAAAGATGGAGTCATTACAAATGATAATAGAATTACAGCTGCGCTTCCAACTTTAAAATATATTTTGGAAAATGGTGGAAGAGTTATTGCATTTTCTCACTTAGGAAAAGTTAAAGAAGAAGCTGACAAAGCATCAAAAACTTTAGCTCCAGTTGCAAAAAGATTGGAAGAACTTTTAGGAAAACCAGTTAAATTCGTTCCTGAAACTAGAGGACCTGAATTAGAAAAAGCAGTTTCTGAACTAAAAGATGGAGAAATCTTAATGTTTGAAAACACTAGATTTGAAGATTTAGATGGTAAAAAAGAATCTAAAAATGATCCTGAATTAGGAAAATATTGGGCATCACTTGGAGATGTATTCGTAAACGATGCATTCGGAACTGCACATAGAGCACATGCTTCTAATGTAGGAATTGCTTCAAATATCAAAGATTCTGCAGTAGGATTTTTAGTAGAAAAAGAAATCAAATTTATCGGTGGAGCAGTTGATAATCCTGAAAGACCATTAGTGGCTATTTTAGGAGGAGCAAAAGTTTCTGATAAAATTGGAGTTATTGATAACTTGTTAGAAAAAGCTGACAAAGTAATTATTGGTGGAGGAATGATGTTTACTTTCTTAAAAGCTGAAGGTAAAAACACAGGTTCTTCATTATTAGAAGCTGACAAAGTAGAATTAGCCGCTTCATTAATCAAAAAAGCAAAAGAAAAAAATGTTGAATTATTATTACCAATTGATACAGTTGTAGCAAAAGAATTTAAAAATGATACAGAATTTAAAACAGTTTCTGTAGATGCTATTGAAGATGGATGGATGGGATTAGACATAGGAGAAGCTTCTGTTAAATTATTCTCAGATGCTTTAGTTGGTGCAAAAACAGTAGTATGGAATGGACCAATGGGAGTATTTGAAATGGAAAACTTCGCAAAAGGAACAATCGGTGTATGTAAAGCAATCGCAGAATTACCTAATGCTAAAACAATCATCGGTGGTGGAGATTCAGCAGCAGCAGCTATCCAATTAGGATTTGCTGACAAATTCTCACATATTTCAACTGGTGGAGGAGCATCACTTGAATACTTGGAAGGAAAAGTATTACCAGGAGTAGATGCAATTTCTGAAAAATAGAATAACATATTTGTTTATGGGAAATTTTGTTCTGAATAATAGAATAAATAATCATAATAGTAAAAAATATTGAAATAAGGTTGGGACACAAGCCTTGAGCTGTCATTAATTTGTATTCTGGAATAATTGGCAGCAAAAAAATCTTATGGAAATGAATTTATTTAATAAATTTATAAATTTTAAAGTAATAGAGTTAGAAGTACATAAGAACCTTAACGTTTAGTTATGGGTGTGTCAATTAAATTTAAATAACTAAAAATAATTTTTTCATTTTAATAAAATTTAGAAAAAGATCTCCCGCTTATATTAAGTGGGAGATTAATTTTTAAAAGAATGTATTGTCAAGTCAAGTACGACAAAAAAGTAAAAATAATA
Organism: Leptotrichia sp.; assembly: GCF_057270615.1. Lineage (NCBI taxonomy): Bacteria > Fusobacteriati > Fusobacteriota > Fusobacteriia > Fusobacteriales > Leptotrichiaceae > Leptotrichia > Leptotrichia sp. Next base: position 13,103 of record NZ_DBHIXN010000046.1, on the reverse strand, counting down.
CAAAAAATATTTTTTTGAAATTGAAACATAAGCTAAATTGTGCTATAATTAAAAAAGATTTTAAAATTTAAGAAGGAGGGAAACATAACAATTATGAATAAAAATTCAATGGGAGTAATATTAATTTATGTAGTATTTATGGCAGTATTAATTTTACCAACGTATTTTGCAAATAAAAAAAAGAAAAAACAGAAAGCTGAACTAATGGAAAATTTAAAAGTAGGAAGTAAAATAACTACAGTTGGAGGAATCCAAGGAACTATTACAAATATTTTTACAGATACTGTAGAAATGAAAATTGATAAAAATGCGAAAATGACTATTCTTAAATCTGCAATTGAAAGAATCGAAAAAAAATAAATTTAATAATTTTATTAACTGAAAACAAAATAGTACATAATATGAGTAAAAGTTTAAAAATTAGAATATTATATCAATAAGATTTTATAGACTTTTATGAATAGTTAATAAAATAAAAATAGGAGGAAAATATGAAGAGGATATTGTTTTTTTTATTACTTTTTGTAAGTGCAGTTACGTTTTCCGATACTTTAAAAAATATTTCATATAATAACGGAAAAGTTATTGGGACGTTTAGGGAAGATAAACAGATTATTCCAAATGCTTCTGTTACAAAGTTAGGAAGCGAAGATGTTCTAATGTTAAGTTTTGCAGATAGCAAAATGGAAAGTGGTACACCTGCATATATTAATAAAAATGATCAGTATATAAGCAAAGTTTATACAGTTGAAAATAATGGAATGGTAGTGGTGTATGTATATTTGAAGCCATCTACGACTTATCAAGTTACTAGCAGAAATGGAGAGTTTCAAGTAACATTAGGCAATAATGTACAAAATACAACAGTACAAAAGCCAGCGTATACTGTTGTACCGCAAAGACAGGTAAGCAGTAATAGTGATACTAATACACGTATAATTCAATCTCCGTATTCAAGACAACAAACTAATATTCCAAGTTCAAGAGGAAATAAAAAATATACGATAGTTGTAGATCCAGGACATGGTGGACATGATTCAGGAGCAAGAGGAAATGGATATAATGAAAAAGATATAGCATTACAAGTGGCAACAAAATTGGCTAATAATTTAAGACAGGATTATAATGTTATAATGACAAGAGATTCGGATTTCTTTGTGCCATTAGATACAAGAGCAAAAATCGGAAATGATGCAAATGCAGACTTTTTTATAAGTATTCACTTAAATTCAGGAAATTCATCAGCGAATGGAACAGAAGTATATTATTTTAACAAAAAAGATCAAGGAAGTTATGCTGCACAAGTAGCTAAATTTGAAAATAGAGTTGATGGAAATTATGGAGATGTTCCATTTTCAGACTTTATTTTAAATGATATTTTTTATAAGAAAAATCAAAAAACAAGTCAGGCTATTGCTGAATCTGTGTTAAATAATCTTATAAACACAACAGGACTTAGAAGAAGAGGGGTATTGGGAGCAAACTTTGCAGTACTTCGTGGAAGTAATTCGCCATCAATACTTGTAGAACTAGGATTTATGAATAATTATTCTGACTTATCACAATTTTTGACACCAGATGGTCAGGAAAGAGCTGCAAGTGCAATTGCAAGTGCAATAAGAAATTATTTTAAATAGTACTATCCATATTAGGAGAAATTTATGCAAAAAAAAGAAGAATCAAGAGAAGAACCTAAAAAGAAAAAAGGATTTTTTAGTAGTGCCTTTTTTGTAATATTACTTTTTTTAATAACAGCTGCTGTAGTTGCAACAAATATATATGATAGAGACAATAGCGAAGAAATACATGTAACTGTTGACAAGAATCTAGTAAAGGAAACAGCACAAAATGAAAAAACCCAAAATAAGATTTCTATATTTGTATTTGATCCCGATACAAGGACAGTCAATGAAAAAGAAATTACAGTTCCTCGTCAAATAAACTTGATAGAAGGAGATTTTATAAACGGAATTATCAGAAATTCAAGCTATATCACAGATGATATGAAGTTTAGAAGTGCTTACAGCCTTAGAATTGATAATGTAAATACAACAGTTGTAAAATTAAATGCAGCATTTGCAAATTTGAAAAAAAATCCTGAATTATTTAATGGATTTTCTCAAGCTGTTACAAATACAATCTTAAAAAACTTTCCCAATATTCAGAGTGTTATAATTCAAATAGATGGGGAAACAAATGTTCAATAAAAAGTAAGTTATTTAAGAAAAAATAATTTAGACTGCTTTGATATTATTAAATGTTAATATTAAAGCAGTTTTTTTTATGAGATTTAGCATTAGTCTAGTAAAACTGGATTCAAGAACTATAAATATTTTGCACAAACTTTAGTTTGTATGATTTTTAGTAGTTCAATTTTGAATAGGTTTGAGTATGTAAATAAAAATATTATGTTTTTAAATAAATTTTAAAAAATCTCTTGTTTTTATTTTTTCCTTTATGATATAATAGGTAGAAAGAATTTTTTTTGGAAATAATGAATTTGTTGTAAATTCTGTTTTAGTAAGGGGTTAAGCCTTCTTAATGGAACATAAATAAAATATGTTTTTTGTTTTTAGAATGGAATTTATTATTAAATACGGTGAAAATAATTATCACTTAAACCATTACAAAAATCACTTTTTCCTGTATTTAAAATAATTATTATTTTTGAAAAAAATTTTTAAATTAGAAATTTGAACTATAAAAAAGTAAAAGGAGATAGCAGTGACTAATAATTTATTACAGTTAAAAAAGGATTTAAAGTCGTTTGCTAAAAAATGTAAGGACTTTAAGTATACAGATTCAGCTTTATTTACATTTTTGTTAAACGGAATGTTAATTTCAGTAGGTGAATTGAATGCAGAATCAAAGGATTCGGGAATTAGTAACCAAATGAATTTGATTAATTCTTCAATAGGTCAAATGCGAAAAGACTTTAAGCATGCAAGATCTGAAAATAACAAGTTAATCAAAAATACAAACTTGGAACTTACACAATTAATGGAACAGGGAGATCATGTAACAAAATCTCCATGGAGCAGCTGGCAAATTGGAACAAATGATTTTTACAATGACTGGCATGGACATTTTAAGGGTAGAGGAAATCGAGTTCAGGAAGGTAAATTTTACCAAAGAGATACTACAATGGGAAAATACAACTATCAGTTAAAAAATTTAAGTACTTATGGAGCAACAAGACTGAAATTAGATTCTGATAATATGGAAAAACCAGTAGAAATCCAAGTAGATGCTTCATTAAGAACGTTAGCAATAGATAAGCCAGCACCTACTTTTGTGCCTACTACGCCTAGTGGAGGATTGCCTCCATTTGAGCCATTGATGGTAACTCCGCCTGTTATTAATCCTAAGAATGTTAATATTAGTCAACCACCTCAATCACCAACAATAAATGTAGGGTATGAAGATGTACCTAATGATTATATAGGATATAATAAAAATGGAACTATGATAAATAATAGTTTATTGTCTCAATTAGATCTTACTGGTGGAAATTTTAATTTATTTTTTCATGGTGGAGGTCAGCCTTATGACTATTCATTTATAAATGCTTCAGAAAATGCCGCATATACACCAACACCAATATTTAGTGCAATCCACCTTCCTTCTTCAGACAATGGAACATCCCCAAAAGTAGCATTTTTTGGTATGGGTGGTAAACTTCTTGCAGAAATACCAAGTAATGTAACTGTAAATGCGGTTTCTAATGTATCTGGTAATGTGAATGTGCTTTATTATATGGGAAATAATAACGATGCATCTAATCCAGAATCAAAATTAATTCACAAAGGAACTACTAATTTATATGGAAATGATTTATTAGTTGTAAAAATAGATAACGTAAGTAGTAATGGCAATATCACATTTGTAAATGAAGGTAAAATTAATGGATATGCTCAAAAAGGGACATATACTGATTTGGTTACAGGAATACCTGGTGGAACTGGAAATGATCCAAAAGGGCATATTTTTGCAGCATTTACATATGGTGATGCTGGAGTTGATACTGTTGAAAATGGAAGTAATGGAGTTATTGAATTTTATGCACCTAAAAGTTATGGTTGGGTTTATACATCAGCTACAAATGCTCCGTTGAAAAGAAGTTCTATTAATAATGGAATTATGAGATTATTTGGGAGTGAAAGTATAGGAGTTTCAGGAACTACAAATGATGATCCAGTAGTTCAGACTTCTTGGGCTGATATCCAATTAAATAAACCAATAGAAATATATGGAGATAAATCAGTAGGAGTTAGTTTCTTGGCAGAATCTAATAATACAGTTTCTCCTAATTTTTCCAATTCAAAATTTAATGTGCAAATTGGAGGTTCAGCATTAACGGCACAAGATGCTACTTATGGAGATACAGAAGGAGATGTATCAAAAGTTCAAAACTCTATAGGAATAAATTTTGATTTCACAGGAGCAAATGCAGGATTTATAAATAAGGATGTGAACAATTATATTGTAAAATTAGAAGATAATGCTAAAAATTCAACAGCTATAAGATTAGGGCAAGCTAAGCTTACATTTAATGATTCAGCTGCTAGTGGGATAACTGTTGGTGGGGAAGATAATATAGGGTATCTTTCAGATGGAGGTACAAATAATAATTTAATTTATAACAATACAGCTAATAATTTTAAGGTTAGTGGAAAAAATGCGATATTGTTTGCTGCAAAAGATGGAGGGACATTGAAAGTAAATAATTCGTTGCCTTTATCTTCAACATCAGTTAGTGGAAATGGGTTCACTTTGGCTTATTCTGAAGGAGCTGGATCGACAGCAACATTGGATAAAGGTGCTACTGGAGAAGTTGTCGGTTCTGATGCAGTGCTGTATTATGCAAAAAATGGAGGGAAAGTAACTATAACAGAAAATGCTGTTGCACAGCCATCTGCTACTGTAAATGCATCAGGAGTAACTGTTGTAACTGATTCGTCAATAGGAACTCCTAAATTAAAAATTTCTGGAAACAATGGAGTTGGATTTTATGCTACAGGTGGAGGACAGATTGCAGCGGAAAACAGCTTTGTAAAATTATCAGACGGATTAGTTGGTGCATATAGTGATGGCTTTTCAAGTAATATAGATTTAAAAAATTCGATTTTAGATTATAAAGGAAATGGTTATTCCATTTATAGTGGAAATAATGGAAAAATTGACTTGCAAGGAAGTACAGTTGTTTTAAGGGGGAAAGCAATAGGAGTACAAGGCTCTTCTTTAAGTGATATAACAACAAATGCAAATACAAAAATAGTTGTTATGTCAAATGATGCTATTCCATTTGAGTTTAAAAATAAAGGAACAGTCAATTTAACGTCTATAGATACAGATTTAGGTATTACTGCTTCAGGAATTCAAGTTATAAATGGAGAAGATGCAACAACTACTTATACTGATTATAAAAAAGCATTTGTAGATGGAATTACAAACTATAATATTGACGCAGATATTGATAAGAGATTAGCTGCAAATATTGCTAACGAATCAACAGATTCATTTAAGTTTGTTAAGAGATATTTAGCTCAACGTGCAGTTTTGAATTTGCAGGCTGGTAAAAATGTAACAGCATATTTAAGTTCTTCAGACTTAACAGCAACAGGGATGAAAGCTGTTGTCGGACTTGATATGAGTTCAAGCAGTTCAGCAGCTTCAAATAATGAGACTCAAATAAATCTTGCAGCAGGTTCTAAAGTTTCGGCAGACAGAACAGATGCTGGAAACGGAGCAGTAGGATTATTTATAAACTACGGAAAAGTTCATACTGATCCATCAGCTACAATAAATGTTGAACAATTAACAACAAACCCTCATAATGACAGTGCTGTAGGTATTTATGCAGTAAATGGTTCTGAAGTAAATAATGAAGGTACTGTAAATGTTGGTGGAAATAGTTCGATTGGATTATTAGGATTGGCGTATAGAGAAGATGCGACTACCGGGGCACCAAAAGTAAATGAATTTGGAGGAAAATCTGGTGAAGGAACAATTAATATTGTAAATAAAGGTAATGTTACATTGGACGGAACTACATCTTATGGAATTTATGTGAAAAATAATAATTCAGCAGGAACAAAAGCTGGTGCTACTGGAAAAAATACAGGAAGTGGAGTGTTGACTTTATCAGGAGATAAGTCTATCGGAATGATAGGAGATAAAGCAACATTGACAAATGATGCAGGTGCAAAAATCAATATGACAGGACAAGAACAAGTTGGAATGTTTGCAAATAATAGTTCATCATTAATAAACAATGGAGAAATTAATTTGGCGACTTCGACAGGTTCAATTCCAAGTGTAGGGATCTATACTAATGATGCGGCAACAGATATAACAAATAACGGTAAGATTAATGGTGGAAATAAAAATTACGGAATCTTTGGAACAACAGTAACTCAAGGAGCAACGGGAGAAATTACAGTTGGAGATGAAGGAGTTGGAATTTATTCAACAGAAGGAAATATTACTTTAAATGCAGGTTCAAAAATAAAGGTTGGAGCAAATAACGGAGTTGGAGTATTTACTAATGGAACAGCAGGAAGAACGATAAATGCCGATACAAATATGATAATTGGAGATTCTTCGTTTGGTTATGTAATTAAAAATACAGGGCCAACAACTTTAACGGCAAATGGAACAGCTACATTAGGAAATGAGGCTAAGTTCATTTATTCTAATAATAAAGATATAACAGTAACAAATAATGTTCCATTAACTTCAACAGGAAATAACACTTACGGAATTTATTCTGCAGGAACAGTGATAAATAATGCAAATATTGATTTTGGAAGAGGAACAGGAAGTGTGGCAATATATGCGACTAATGGTGGAAATGCTACAAATAATGCAGTAATTTCAGTAAGTGGAAGTAATTTATCAGCAACTCCAGTTCCAGAATACGGAATGGGAATGGCTACTTCTAATGGAACAATAATAAATAATGGAACAATAAAAGTAGCAGTTGATGAAGGAATTGGAATGTTTGCTTCAGGAAGCGGTTCAAAAGCAATAAATAATGGTACAATTGAATTAAGCGGAAAAAATACAAAAGGAATGTATGTTGATAATAACGCAGTAGGAGAAAACTGGGGAATTATTAAAACAGTTCCAACAGCAAATAATGATGGTATCTTAGGTGTAGTTGCCACAGGTGGTGGAGTAATTAAAAACTATGGACAAATTATTGTAGATGGGCCTAATAATAAAGCTGGATATCTTGGTTCTACAGGAACATTTTCAAATGAATCAGGAGGAAGTGTTACAAATACTGGTGGGGCAGAAGGAGTTGTAAGAAAATCTGGAAGTCCTACAAGCAAGACAGTAGGAGGAATTGAAATTATAGCACCAGCAGGAGCAACTTCGGCTACAATTAAAGTAAATGGTTTAGTTGTTATGCCGACTTATGTTGATACAAATGCAAAAACTAAAACACCAAGTTCAGTATCAGTTACTTCTCCAAATGGGGCAACAGCAATTGTTGATTTAGGAACAACTGGTTTAGGAAATATTCCAACAAATGAACAAGTTGGATCATTAGGAATGTATATAGATACATCAGGAGTAAATTATACTCATCCAATTCAAGGTTTGAATAATCTTACTGGATTGAAAAAAATTAATTTGATATTTGGTAATGAAGTTACTAGATATACGAATAGTAAAGTTATAGAAATTGGAGATAATATAATAGATCCATATAATAAAATGATACTATCATTAGTTTCATCTGGAAGTGGAACTAAATTTACGTTAAATGCAGGAAGTTTAACTTGGTTTGCCACAGCGACACAAAATTTATCTACTGGTGCTTTAGGAAAAGTTTATTTAGTAAAGATACCATATACTGCATTTGCTCAAGACAAAGATACTTATAATTTCTTAGATGGACTAGAACAAAGATATGGAGCAGAAGAAAGTGGAAGAGAAAAAGAATTGTTTAATAAGTTAAATAATTTAGGAAAAAGTGAATCTCATATTTTAGCACAGGCTGTAGATGAAATGAAAGGTCATCAATATGCAAATATTCAACAAAGAACTAATGCCACAGGAAATGCTCTAGATAATGAGTTTAGCTATTTGAGAAACGAATGGAGAAATCCAACTAAGCAAAATAATAAGATCAAGGCATTTGGATTAAGAGACGAATACAATACTGATACAGCTGGAATTGTTGACTATAAGAGCAATGCCTATGGAGTAGCTTATGTTCATGAAGATGAAAAAGTCAGAATGGGTAACTCAAGTGGATGGTATGCAGGAGCAGTAACAAACAGATTCAGATTTAAGGATCTAGGAAAATCAAGAGAAGATCAAACAATGATAAAAGCTGGAATATTCAAGACAATGTCACCTAAAAAGGATTACAACGGATCATTGCAATGGACAGTTGCAGGAGATGTATTTGCAGGAATTAACAATATGAAGCGTAAATTCTGGATAGTTGATGATACATTTGAAGCTAAATCTACATACCATACTTATGGAGCAGCTCTTAAAAATGAACTTGGTTATGACATAAGAATGAGTGAAAGAACACATTTAAGACCGTTTGGAGCTGTAAAAATGGAATATGGAAGATTTAACAATGTAAAAGAAAACGCAGGACAAATAAGACTACAAGTTAAAGGCAATGACTATTTCTCTGTTAAACCTGAAGCTGGAGTTGAATTTAAGTATGTTCAACCACTTGCAGTAAGAACAAACCTAACAGTAGGAGTGACAGCCGCTTATGAAGACGAGCTTGGAAAACTGCAAAATAGAAATCAGGCAAGAGTAAGATACACAACAGCTAACTGGTATAATCTTGAAAAAGAAAAGGAAGACAGACGTGGAAATGGTAAGTTTGACCTTAACATCGGAGTTGACAATACTAGATTTGGTGTTACGGTAAATGCTGGATATGACACTAAGGGAAATAATGTCAGAGGTGGAATTGGATTTAGAGCAATTTATTAGTTTTCAAACTTTTTAAAAAATGTAAATAATTAAAAAATCGGAAGAGGGAAAAATTATCTTCCGGTTTTTTATTGATTTTCAAATAGAGTTTGGCATTTATACTAAAAATAGAAGTTATATTTTATATTATTTGCTAACAATGAGTTTTGCTTCCATACAAAGAAATTTATAATCATTTCGTTGTTTAAATGGCAAATAGCATTACTCTGTCCTAATTAAAAAAACGATAGAAAAATAAAGGATTATATGCTATAATAATAAAATGATTAGAAGTGAGAGAAGATAGAAAGGAAGATAGACAATGGGATATAGAAGTCACAAAAGAGGAATTCAAATTGCCTCAGCAGTTATGATGGGGATATTTGGAATATCAATGCTTATTACTGGAATATTGTTTTTGAAAAATAATATTTTTGAAGCATCAAAAGGTAACAGGGAAGTAATTGCGACAGTTAATGGAGAAAAAATTTATCGTGATGATTTTGAAAGGGAAGTTTATTCACTAAAAAATCAGTTAAATGAGATAAATCAACAGAAAATACAGCAGTTATCGCAAGCAGGAGTAAATACTGAAAGCATAAAAAATGTTCCTGATGATACAATAAACCAATATGTTTTACAACTTTTGTTAAGTAAGGAAATATTACTTTCATCTGCTAAAAATTTGGGAATAAGAGTAAGTGGAGGAATTGTTAATCAGGAATTTGAAAATTACAGAAAACAATCTAAATTGGGAAGAAACGAGTTTTCACAATATTTGAGATCAATTGGGTATAATGTTACTTCATTTAAAAAAATGATAAAAGATCAAAAAATTGTTGATAAAATGAGAGAAAAATTATTTGCAGACGATAAAGTTACAGATGAAGAAATAAAAAAAGCTTATGAAAGAAATAAATATACTCAAGCTTTTGAAAATCAGGAATTTAATGATGTAAAAGATCAAATTAAAGAAAATATGAAGCAAGATAAAGACATTATGATTTTAAATTCATTTATTGCAAAAGCTAAACAAAAATCTAAAATTGAGTTTAAAGATGAAGAATTTAAAAAGATGTATGATAAAATAACACAAGTTGTGGCACAAAACGGAGAGTATAAATATACAAATGCAGATGTAAATGAACAAATTATAAATGCTGTTTCACAAACTCAGCAAGGTTATTCTCCAAAAATGGCAAATGATTTAAAAAATATGTTAAGAACAAATTTGAATAAATTTATACAAATTGCAAATAAGGCTAAAGCAGCTGGAATAAAGGCAGATGCTGATTTAGTAGGTGTGGATCAGTTAAGAGATTATTCTCAAAAATATTATAATTATTTAGTTGATACTTATAAACCTGATGAAGCTGCATTACAAGCAAGATTTGATGCTAAGAGAGATAGCTACAATACTAAAAATAGTATAGGTGGTTATGTAATTGGAGAAGAATATCAGGCTGGAGAAAATGATTTTGCTGTGGCTAAGAAGCAAGCTGAAGAAATTATGAAAACTACAAATAAAGATAATTTTGCACAAAAAGCTAGAGAATTTTCAAAAGATCCAGGTTCAGCTAAAAATGGTGGAAGTTTAGGAGAAACAGCTGATTTATCAAAACTTGTTCCAGAATTTGCAAATGCAGTTAAAAATGGTAAAGCTGGAGATATTGTAGGACCAATAAAGACACAGTTTGGTTATCATATTATTTATATTCAAAGTAAAGATCCAAAAAATGATAATATTGCTAAAGTCAGTCATATTTTGATAACTCCAACTATTTCAGATGCATCTAAACAAAAAGTTATTAAAAAAATTCAAGATTTAAAAGCTGAAATTCAAAGTAAGAAAGTTACTTGGAGTACTGTGGAAAAACAGGATAAATATAACTTTAGTGTAAAAGAAAGATTTAAAAAGCTAGTTAAAACTGATGCAATTCCAGGAATTGGAATAAATAAAGAATTAATGGATCAAATATTCGCATTGAAAGTAGATGGATTTTTGGAAAGAAATGATGCAACAGGATACTACTTAATTGCAAAAACTTCAGAAATACCATTTAAAGAAGCAACATTTGAAAATTCAAAAGAACGTGTAAGATTGGAACTTGCACATGAATATGCAGATAAGCAATTGGGAATTACACAGTAGGATATATGCTTAATGTATAGTAAAACTAGACTCACATAATTTTTAATAGTTTAGTTTTGTGTATAATTAATATTATTTTTAAATGAAAGTAGTACAAATATTATAAAAACTGTTTTGAATACGAAAAATATTTGAAACAGTTTTTTATTTATATTAATTTTTGTTATAAATAGGGAGTTGAAAATGAGTTATATTGAAAATTTGAAAAGTGCTGATAAAAAAATGATTGTAAAGGAAGAAGGGCTTAAAATAACGGAAGATGCTATTTTACTTTCAAAATTTATAAAAAGTTTTTTTAATAAAAAATATAAGAGTATAAAAGGAGAAAAAAAATTTTTAGAGATTGGAGCAGGACAAGGGGTAATTTCGTTATTACTTTCAGAACTTGATATTGCTTCAAAAATTTTTGCTGTGGAAATACAGAAAGAAGTTTTTGCTACATTGAAAAAAAATATAGAGATAAATAATTTGAATGAGAAAATAATTCCAGTTAATGAGAATATAAAAAACATCAATGGAGAATATGATTTTATTTTTTCAAATCCGCCTTATAAAAAAATTAATACTGGGAAAATGCCTGAAAATAAAGTTAAACAGATTAGCAAATATGAAATTTTTCTGACATTGGAGGAATTAGTTTTAGAAATAAGAAGGCTGTTAAAAAATTATGGGGAATTTTTTATAGTCGTGCCAAACAGCAGGTTAAATGATGTATTTCGATATATTTATGAAAATAAGCTAAATATATTGTCGATTAAAATAAATAAGTATAAAAGGGTGGATTTAGTTATTGTGCATGGTAAAAAAGGCGGGAAAGTAAATTCAGAAATTGAAATTAAGTGATATTGTTTTTTTGAACAAAAAAGAGGATATTGAAATAAAGTTAATTTTGGCAGGGATTATGAACTGTTGACTAATGCTATTCTCCATTATTAAGAATAATAAATTTATTAATTATACCAGAATACTCGCAACTTTAGTCATGAGATAAATGGCATATTTTTTGTTTACAAAAATCAAATATATAATATATGGGATTTTAAAATAAAAAAATAGTTTTGAACCAAGTCAACAGGACGATAATCTTTTTAGTAGATTAAACCTAATATTTACTTTTAAATAATCAAAATAAATATTCGCTTTTTAAACAGGAAATAAATAGTATTTAAGAACCTCGTGATACAAGGAATGAGAGGTTCAGAAAGAAGTTAAATAGTCAACCAGTTCTTTTTCAATTTCTGCATTAAATTTTCCAATTCTGAAATTGTATTTAATGTTTTCAAAATTTTCTGGATTTTCATCCATTTCTTTTTTTACTACATTTGGAAATTCATTCCAAAAAGCATTATATTTTCCATCAATATATGAGATTAGAGTAGGTATTTTAATTCTTTTGTTATCATTTGGGAAAAATTCTTTAGCAGTTTCTCTTGAACGGTAGTCGATTTTTATTTTACTGTTTAAGTCACTAAATTTTTTTAAAAAAGGGACAGTTGCACGGCAGTCTGGACAATAAACTTGTGCTACTGCGATAATTGTAATATCCTTGTCTATACCTTTTATAGCTTTTTCAGTTTCTTCTGACAAATAAATTTTTTCTATGATTCTCAACTGCTTTTCATCTTCATGAGCTTCAGTTACTTCAAATTTTAAATAATCTTCAAATGTTGCCATTTTTTCACCTCACAAATTTATTTTTTATTATTGTATCATTATTGTATTAGTTTTTGCAAGTTTTAAAAAATTTTAATTCAAATTTTTTTTGTAATGTGCTAAAATCAATATAGGAAGAAATTTCACTATATATGCTCAAACTTTTTGAAAACTAAACTTACAAAATTAAATAAGCAAAATATTCATAATTTTTGAGTTCTGTTTTAGATCAGTTTTACTATACTTTAAAAACTGTGACTATTTTACTCGAACTCTAAATTTATATAGTTTTTAACAAAAGATAGCAAGAAGTCGTAGGCTTTCTATAAGTGGGAGATGAATT
>NZ_DBHIXN010000045.1:0-17025 GCF_057270615.1 Leptotrichia sp. | reverse complement strand
GCAATTCATCTCCCACTTATAGAAAGCCTACGACTTCTTGCTATCTTTTGTTAAATAAAATACAATTTCTTATTTTTCAATCTTTTCCACAATTACTTTTAGCGAATGCCAACTCAATGTAGCACATTTAATCCTTGCAGGCATTTGAGCTACATACTCCATAAGTACTGCATCTCCTAGCTTTTTACTTTCTTCACTTGTCAGCTTTTCCTCTTGCTTCATCATTTTAAAAAATAAATCTACCTTTTCTTTTGCCTCTTCCATCGACTTTCCTTTTATCAAGTCAATCAGCATAGCCATAGAAGCTGTTGAAATAGCACATCCAGAACCGATAAATGCAGCATCTGTTATTACATTATTTTCATCAGTTTTTATTTCCAAAGTTAAGTCATCTCCACAGTTTGGATTATGCCCTCTTTCAGCAAATGTCGGATTTTCAATTTCACGGTTTAATTCTCTACGTCTACTGTATTCTAATATTGTCTGCTGATAAATTTTTTCTAAATTCATAATAACCTTCTTTTCAAATTTTTATTTTTTATTTTTTTTCTATAATCCAAAAACTTCTTTTACTTTTAAAAGCCCTTCTATCAATTTATCAATATCTTCTTCGTTATTGTAAATGCTAAAACTAGCACGGCAACATGACGGTATTCCCAGATAGTTCATCAAAGGCTGAGCACAATGATGCCCTGAACGAACTGCTACATTGTATGAATCCAATATAAATGCCACATCGTGAGAATGTACATTTTTTACATTAAAGGCAATAATTCCAGCATGTTCAACATCCTTAGTAAAATATGTTTCCACAAAATCTAATTTTTTCAATTTTTCTAAAGCATTTTTTGTAAGCAAATTTTCAATTTCATTAATTTTTTCATAACTTATTTCTTCAATAAAATTAATCGCTTCCTCCAAAGTTACAGCTCCTTCCACATTTTGAGTACCACCTTCAAACTTATTAGGAAGCTGTGCAAATGTTGATTTTTGCTCTGTTACAAACTCAATCATATCTCCACCATACAAAAAAGGCGGCATTTTCTCAAGAAGCTCCTTTTTCCCATACATAACTCCAATTCCCATCGGTGTAAACAGTTTATGCCCTGAAAATACAAGAAAATCTGCATCTAAATCTTGAACATCGTGTCTAAAGTGCAGCATTGACTGTGCAGCGTCTACAAGAACAAGTGCATTTTTATTTCTATTACGTGTGATTTCGATAATCTCTTTTATCGGCTGAATAACTCCTGTAACATTTACCACGGCAGAAACCGCCACAAGTTTCGTTTTATCAGACAATTTACTTTTAAAATCTTCAATATCAAATTGTCCATTTTCAGTAAGATATACAAATTTTATCTTAGCATTTTTCTTTTCTGCCACAAATTGCCATGGCACAATATTTGCATGATGATTGGAAACTCCTAATATTATTTCATCATTTTTATTTATAAATTCCATTCCATAGGAATAAGCTATTAGATTAATTGATTCTGTCGTATTTTTTGTAAAAATCACTTCTTCAGGATACTTTGCATTAATAAACTTTTGTACAGTTTTACGTGCATTTGCCATTAAATTTGAGGCTTCCATAGACAATGTATGTGAACCACGTCCTGGATTTCCATTATATTTTTCATAATATTCCATGATTTTATCTAGAACTCTTTTTGGCTTTTGTGAAGTTGCCGCTGTGTCTAGATAATGGCTATCTCTATTTTTAAATATTGGAAATTCTTTTCTATAATTCATGTTTCCCTCCTTATAATTACAATTTTGCCCACAAGTAATACAAAATTATATCACTTTGCGGGCATTTTTTCAAACTTATACTAAATCTTCATAAAAAAACAGAAATTATATTTTATTTACTAACAAAAGATTTTAAGCTCTTGTAAAAAAATCTGCTATTTAAATTCTTCTTTCTAATTCATCAAATAATTTATCTCTTAATTTTTCATCATCAATGTTATCCATTATTGGACGGAATGAAGATTCGACTATTAATTTTTTTGCTCTGCTTTCCGAAAGTCCACGACTCATTAAATAAAATAACTTAGCTTCATCAACTTTCCCAACAGAAGCCGCATGTTCTCCAATAACATCATCTTCACTACAAAATAATGTTGGAATCGAATCAGCTTTTATTTCATCATTTAATAAAATCGCAAATTCTCCTTCACGCCCTTCAGACTTGCTAGAACCTTGCTTAAAGTAAAGATTTCCTCGAAATACTTTTTTAGCAGTATCTTTTACAGCTCCTCTTGCCTGAATTTCCCCAATCGTTCTACGTCCACGAAACACTACAGAATACTCTAAATCTAATTTTCTGTCCTCATCAGCAAGATATGCAGGCCATATATAAATTTCTGACGAATCTTCTTCAAGATAAGACTTATGACTTACTGCATTAATTTTACCACCTAACTCAACACTATAATATTCAGTTTTCCCTTGTCCCAATGTTTCAATTTTTGATGATTCAAAATTAGAACTTTTTGTATTTAATGTCTGTATTTTAATAATTTTTACTTCTGAATTTCTTCCAGTAATTACTTTAATAATTCCATTATGGTAAACTGGTGCATCATCTAATGAATCATAAGTAATAATTATCGTAACTTTTGCAAAATCTTCCACTTCGATTACATTGTAGTCAATAAGAAAATTATTTTCCTTATCTGCACGGTAATTCAAATAAATTGGCTTATCAATTTTTTTTCTTTCTCCAATTTTCAAATATTTTCCTTCGTTATAAAAAGCAAAATTTTGTTTTTTAAAAAAATCTCCTAAACCATAATCATTGTTGTTTTTTAACTTTTCCAATTCTTCTAATGATTCATTTATATTTTTTATAACAACTCCATCTTGATTTTCATTTTTTATTTCCAGATTGTTAAACTCTTTAAATGTTTCAGGTTCTTCATATTGATATCCTACTCTTTTCCAATTAACTTTTTCAAGCGTTTTATATTCTTCAAAGATTTTTAATCTGTAATCGCTGTTATCAAGACTTTGTATGCTTGATTTTTCTAGCATTTTTTCTCCTTTCATTTTTTAAGCAATAAATGTATTTGATAATTTAATTTTTTTTGACAGTTATTTTATATAATTTTAAATTTATCTAATTATCCAATTGTTCCTTCAAGTTCCAATTCAATTAGCTTATTCAATTCAACTGCATATTCAAGCGGCAATTCTTTTGAAATAGGCTCAACAAATCCTCTTACAATCATCGCCTTTGCCTCATCTTCACTAATACCTCTTGACATCAAATAAAATATTGCTTCATCACTTATTCTCCCAATTTTTGCTTCATGTCCAATATCAACACTATCATTATTTATATCAATTATTGGTATTGTATCCGAAGCTGATTCATTATCTAACATTAATGACTCACATTCTACAGCTGATCTTGCTCCTGTTGCTTGTGGCAAGACTTTTAAAAGCCCTCTGTAAAAAGCTGTTCCTCCATTTTTTGAAATAGATTTTGAATGGACTGTCGAGCTTGTATTCTTACCTTGATGAATAATTTTACATCCTGTGTCTAAATATTGTCCAGCTGATGCAAATGTGACTCCTGTAAATTCACATCTTGAACGATCCCCCTTTAAAATACTCATTGGATAAAGCATAGAAACTCTTGATCCAAAAGATCCAGACACCCATTCTATTACTCCATCTTCTTCCACTAACGCTCTTTTTGTATTCAAGTTATACATATTTCTTGACCAGTTTTCAATTGTAGAATATCTCAATCTTGCCCCTTTTCTGACAAAAAGTTCCACCGCTCCTGCATGCAATGCATTTTTTTGATATTTAGGAGCCGAACATCCTTCGATAAAATGTAAATCCGCCCCTTCATCAACAATTATAAGCGTATGTTCAAATTGTCCAGCTTCTGGTGCATTTAGCCTAAAATATGACTGCAATGGCATTTTTACCTTTACTCCTTTTGGAACGTAAATAAATGATCCTCCAGACCATACTGCTCCATGCAATGCTGCAAACTTATGATCATTGACTGTAATTAATGTCATAAAATATTCCTTTAGCATATCTCCATATTTTACAATAGCTGTTTCAATATCTGTATAAATCACTCCTTGTTCTTCCAGTTCTTTATGAACGCTGTGATAAACCACTTCAGAGTCATACTGTGCTCCCACTCCTGCAAGTGACTGCTTCTCAGCTTCTGGAATACCAAGCCTGTCAAATGTATCCCTTATATAGCTTGGCACATCATCCCAATTTTCATTCATTGGTGCTGAATCAGGCTCTAAATAATGCACAATATCATTTATATCAAGGTCTGATAAGTCTGGACCCCAATTAGTCATTGGCTTTGAATTATAAACTTCTAGTGCCTTTAATCTAAATTCTCGCATCCATTCAGGCTCATTTTTTCTTTCTGAAATTTTTTTAATAATTTCTGGAGTCAGCCCCTTTTCTGCTTTATATTTATAATGCTCTTCATCTTTTATATCATAAACACCACGCTCAATATCCGCAATATATGTTTTTTTTCTATCTTCCATTATTCCCACACTTTCTATTTTTCATTAAAACTTTATAATCCTAGTTCTTCTTTCATTTTAGCATATCCTTCTTTTTCAATTCTTTCAACTAACTCTTGTCCACCTGTTTTAACAATTTTTCCATTCATCAAAATATGAACAAAATCAGGTTTTAAATAGTCAAGAACTTTATCATAGTGAGTAATTATAAGTAAAGCTGTATCTTTAGTCTTCAACTTTTGAACTCCTTCAAATACAATCTTTGTTGCATCAATGTCAAGTCCAGAGTCAGTTTCATCTAAAATAGCCAATTTTGGCTCTAAAATTGCCATTTGTAAAATTTCATTCTTTTTCTTTTCTCCACCAGAAAATCCAACATTCAAATGTCTATCTGCATATTCAGGATTTATATGAAGTTTTTCCATTTTTTCCACCAATTCATTATGAAATTGCATTAAATACTGCTTTTCTCCAGTAACAGCCTCTTTTGCTGTTCTTAAAAAATCTTCCACAGTAAGTCCTGGTATTTCTTCAGGATATTGAAACGATAAAAAAATTCCTTTTTTAGCTCTTTCATCTACGGCATCACCATTAATATTTTCTCCATCCAGAATAATATCTCCTGATATTAATTCATGCTTTGGATGTCCCACAAGAATACTTGCAAGTGTAGATTTCCCAGCTCCATTAGGCCCCATAATTACATGAACTTCTCCTTTATTTATAGTTAAGTTCAATCCTTTTAAGATCTCTTTCCCTTCCACTTCTGATCTTATATTTTTCAATTCTAATAAACTCATATTGATCTTACCTCCAAAATTTTTTCCAATATATATAAATTCCACTAATTTTAATGGAAAACTTAAACAGAACATATTACATTTTTGTATTTAGTTCTTAAACTAATTTTATCATAAATTTATTTGTTTATCAAATTAAATATTTAACTCAACGGAATAAATTATCTTTTAGTAAATCAAAAGTTATATTTTAAACTTTTTATATTATTAAAATAATATTTTTTAAGAAGGGTTATTATCGCTATATTACTACACTCTAGCTAGTTTATGATATTTTTATTGTATCTATTTGACTTTGTCTTAAATATATTTTTTACACTTTCTAATAATTTAGATTTTCAAAACAAAAATAATTAATGATATAAAACTTTGTAATAGATTTTTTTTTAAATATGTAGTAAAATAATTTTGAGAAGATAATATCATATTTATAATATTTTACTCAAACCCTAAATTTGTTATGAGTTTTGATAGTTCAATTTTAGATAAGTTTGAGTATAGTATTAGACAAATTAGAAAAATTGTTTGATTCTGTAACATGGAAAGGAGAAAAGCAAAATGGATGAAAAAAATAAATTAAAAAATGACTGGAAAATGACAGATGATGAAATCGAAAATAAAAATGTTCCTGTAATAATAAATAAAAACTACAACGAACTGCTCCAACAGCTGACAGATACAATTAAAAAAAACAGACTAGACGTGGATATGAATAAAATTTCAGAAGCTTTTACACTTGCTTATGAATCACATACAGGACAAAAAAGAAAAAGTGGAGAAGATTATATTTTACATCCTGTAGAAGTTGCAGAAATACTTGCTGATATGCGTATGGATACGGATACAATTGTAGCTGGACTGCTACACGATGTAGTCGAAGATACGCTTATATCTCTAGCAGATATAGAATATAACTTTGGAGTAAATGTCCGAAAACTCGTAGATGGCGTGACAAAACTTAGAAATTTGCCAAGAACGAATAGCAAAAAGCTGGAAAATATACGAAAGATGGTCGTTGCAATGTCAGAAGACATTAGAGTTGTAATTATAAAATTAGCTGATAGACTTCACAATATGAGAACATTAAAATATATGAAGCCTGAAAAACAACAAGAAAAATCTAAAGAAACTCTTGAAATCTATGCACCAATTGCCCATAGAATCGGAATGGCTAAAATAAAATGGGAACTAGAAGATATAAGTTTTAGATTTTTATATCCAGATGACTATTACGAAATCAAAGACCTTGTCAATTCCAAGAGAAAAGAACGTGAAGAATACACAGCAAAATTTATTGAAAAAATAAAAGAAGAGCTAAAAAAAAATCATATAAACGGAGAAGTTACAGGACGTCCAAAGCACTTATACAGCATTTACCGAAAAATGCATGAAAAAGAAAAAAGATTTGTTGATCTACATGACTTAATTGCAATAAGAATTATTGTTGATAAAAAAAATGAATGTTATAACGTACTTGGAATAATTCATGATTTATTTATCCCAGTATTTAAACGTTTCAAAGATTATATCTCACAGCCAAAAACAAATGGCTATCAATCCATCCACACAACAGTAAAAGGACCAAATGATCAAAATGTAGAAATCCAGATTAGAACAAGAAAAATGCACGAAATTGCAGAAGAAGGAGTTGCAGCTCATTGGAAATACAAAGAAAAAAAATCAAAATCTAAAAATGAAAAATTCTATGCAGATGCAAAAAAACTAACTGATTCTGTCCAAAGAAAGATAGACGAAAAAGAACAAAAAGGATTTGCCCAAGAAGTTACAGGAGATGTGCTAAAACAGACAATATTTGTATTTACTCCAAAAGATGATGTTGTAGAAATGCCTCGAAATTCTACTGCTCTTGACTTTGCTTTCCAAGTTCATACACAAATTGGATATAGAACAATTGGAGTAAAAGTAAATGGTCGAATTACCCAGCTTAATCAGGTACTTAAAAATGGAGATAAAATCGAAATTATGACTTCCAAAAATATTAATAAAGGTCCTGGAAAAGATTGGATTGAAATGGTAAACAACCATAGCTCAAGAGTAAAGATCAGAAAATGGTTCAAAGATAAGGAATTTGAAGAAAAATCTAAAGAAGGGGAACAAATTTTAGAAAAAGAATTTGAACGACTTGGATTAAAACTAAAAGATATGCTTGAAGATGAACGTGTTTTCCTCTATATGAAAAAATTTAATATTCCTGATAATAAAACACTATTTTATAGATTTGCCGTTGGAGATTTGTCACTTGATGGATTTATGAATAAATTTGAAAAAAAAGAAACAAAAGTGCTTGAAAAAGTACTTGAAGAAGAAACAGAAAAAGCAAGCAGACAAAAAGAAAAAAACAATAGTGGCATCAAAATATCTGGAACAGAAAATACAATGTACCGTTTTGCAAAATGTTGCAGTCCTCTTCCAGGAGATAAAATAGGAGGTTACGTAACACGAGGCCGTGGAATTGCAATACACCGATCAGACTGCGATAATTTTATTTCTCTTATGAAAAAAGATCCAGAAAGAGAAGTCGATGTTTACTGGGATGAATCTGCAATATCCTCAAATACAACATATGAATTTAATTTTACAATAAAAGCTGCAGATCGAAATGGACTACTTCTTGATATAATCCGAATTTTAAATGAATACAAAATGAACCTTTTAAACGTAAATACAAATACTTTTAAGGAAAATGGTAATAAACGCATACTTATACATTTAAGAATAACAATAAGAAGCCGTGAAGATTTTGAAAGATTGGCAAATAATTTAAGATCAATGTCAGAAATAATAGATATAATAAAAAAATAAAAAATATTTTAATAAAAGGGGGAATCTTAAATGGATTTAAAACTTTTGATTGCATTAATTTTATTCATATTATTATTTAAAATTTTTATAAGCATCACAAAAAAAATTATTTTTCTATTTTTTATAATTGCTATTTTTTTAGTTATTATGAACTACTTTAGATATTGATAAATTATTTTATTTTTTTACAGCAAGGGGGCAGTCCCCCTTGTCAAAAAATATTATTTACCTTTTGTTAAAGTTGTACTTTCATAGGTTCTTCTTTTAAGCCTTTCTTCCTGCTCTATCCTTTTTAAATTTTTTCTTATAATAACTTCTGAAACACCAAATTTTCTGCTAAATCCATAACTCTTACTTTTTTTCTTATCTTTCATCCAAAAAATATATCAAATTTCCATTATCTTTTTTTATTTTAATATTTTATTAGATTAAAGCAAAATTCAATTGATATTTCAAAACTTTATAAAATAAGGACAAAATAAAAATTTTATTATTTTTTCAAAATATTATGACAAATATAAAAAAATATAGTATAATGTAATGATGATTTAGTTATTAAAATATTTAAAAAATAAAAAATAAAACAAAAATATACAGGAGGTTTATTTTAATGGAAAACTTTGATTTTGATAATATTGACAGTAATGATTCTGAACGACTGTATCAGATGGGAAAAAGTTACTATGATAGCGGTTCTGATACATTAGCAGAAAAATATTTAAAAGAAGCCGCTAAAAACGGAAATAGAAATGCTGTTCTTATACTTGCCGACATTTATATCAAATATGATAAATTAAATTTAGCAGAAAGATATTTAAAGAAAATTGCTGATGGAGGAGATTTTCAACTACAAGACAGACTTGGAACTGTCTACAAAAAAAAATCTAATTTTGAACTTGCAGAATATTACTATAAACTAGCTATAAACAATGGTTATCAAAAAGCTCGATACAATTTAGGAAATTTATACTATCAATTTAACAAAAAAAATCTTGCAATAGATTTTTTAAAGCCTGCTGCTGATGAAAGAGATCAGGAAGCACAAGTTTTACTTGCTAAAATTTACTATGATAACGGTCAAGTTGATATGGCACAAGAATATCTATATAAAGCAAAAGACAACGGAGAAGCCTATTATCTGCTTGGAAAATTATATGGAGAAAAGCAAGATATAGAAACTGCTGAAAAACATCTTAAAACAGCTGCAGATTATCATGATAATAAAAGAGCACAGGAAGTCCTTTCAAGACTCTATGTTGAAAACAATAATATAACACTTGCAAAACACTATTTAACACTACTTGCAGATGAAAATCATTTAGATTCATTTGTATCACTTGGAAATATATTTGCTGATGAAAAAAACTACAACCTTGCTTATACAAATTATAATCACTTTTTTGAAGGAAAAAAATGTTTAAATGCAAAAATTGATGTGAAAAAAATTGATGAAGAAAAACTTAAATTTAATTTTGGAAAATGTTGTATAAAATTAGGTAAATTTGATGATGCTGAAGAAAATCTAAAAGACAACAGCTACTTAAAAGTTCCAGATAATATTATTGAAGTCGCAAAACTTTACGAAGAAGCTGACCAGTTAAAAATAGCTATTCGATACTACAAATCAGCTTTACATGTATAATAATTAATAAACAAGGGGCCTTAGCCCCTTGCCAAATAATATCTACTTAAATATATACCCAAACCCATTTAAAATCGAACTATTAAAAATCATATAAACTTAATTTTTGAGTTCGGTTTTAAATCAGTTTTACTATAATAAACTTTAAAAATTACATAATAAAAATAATTTAGGAGGAAAAATGGCAACTACAAAAACAAAAATAGGTAATTTTGAATTTAAAAACTGCTTTATGAATGCAGCTGGTGTTTATTGCTATGATAAAAATGAACTTGAACAAATTATAAATTCTGCAGCTGGAACATTTGTCACAAAAACTGCTACATTACAATCAAGACCAGGAAATCCTGAACCTAGATACTACGACACAGCTCTAGGAAGTATAAATTCAATGGGACTTCCAAATTTAGGATTTGATTACTATTTAGATTACCTATTAGAATTACAAAAAACACATCCAGACAGAAATTTCTTTTTCTCACTTGTAGGAATGTCAACAGAAGATACACACACATTGCTAAAAAAAGTTCAGGAAAGTGATTTTAATGGAATCACAGAACTTAACCTATCTTGTCCAAATGTGCCAGGAAAACCACAAATTGCCTACGATATGGAAACTACTGAAAATTTATTGACAGATATTTTCACATACTTTAAAAAACCTCTTGGAGTAAAATTACCTCCATATTTTGATATTGTTCATTTTGATCAGGCAGCCGCAGTATTCAACAAATTTCCATTAACATTTATAAACTGTGTAAACAGCATTGGAAATGGACTTGTAATTGAAGATGAAAGTGTTGTAATAAAGCCTAAAAACGGATTCGGAGGAATTGGAGGAGAATACATAAAACCAACAGCTCTTGCCAATGTTCATGCATTTTATCAAAGACTAAATTCATCTATCCAAATTATTGGAACAGGAGGAGTTCTTACAGGACAAGATGCTTTTGAACATATTTTATGCGGAGCAAGTATGGTTCAGCTTGGAACTACTTTACACAAGGAAGGTCCAGATGCTTTTGAAAGAATAACTAAAGAATTAAAGGCTATTATGGACAAAAAAGGATATAAAACTATTGAAGATTTTAGAGGAAAATTAAAATACTTATAACTTTTTTCATAATAAACTTTAAAATTCTAAATATTTCAATATACACTTAAACCCATTCAAAATTAAATTATTGAAAATCATATAAACTCAGGGTTTGAGTAAAATAGTCATTGCATCTTATAAAAAAACTAAATCAAAAAACAAAAAGCAAGGTGATAAAAAATGGATAAAATAGGTTCGCTTCAAAACATAATTGATGAAAGTAAAAGAATTGTTTTTTTTGGAGGTGCGGGAGTTTCTACAGAATCTGGCATCCCTGATTTTAGAAGTGCAAACGGAGTTTATAGTTTAAAATTAGATAAAAATTTTTCTCCAGAGGAACTCGTTTCACATACGATGTATGAAAAATATCCAGAAGAATTTTATGATTTTTATAAAAAGCATCTTGTTTATCCAGACGCAAAACCCAATTTTGCCCATAAATACTTGGTAAAATTAGAACAAAATGGAAAATTAGCTGCTATAATTACTCAAAATATTGATTGCCTGCATGAAATGGCTGGTAGTAAAAATGTCTTAAAACTACACGGAACAGTTGACAAAAATACTTGTACTATTTGCGGACAAAAATATAATCTAAAAGAATTTTTAGAAATTTGTAAAACTGAAAATATCCCACATTGTTCAAAATGTAAAGGAATTATAAAACCAGATGTTACTTTATATGAAGAAGTGCCAGATCCAAGCACTTTTAGAAATGCAATAAACGAAATATCAAGAGCGGATACGCTAATCATAGGTGGAACTTCACTCGTAGTATATCCAGCCGCTTCTCTAGTTCAATACTTTCAAGGAAAAAATCTTGTTTTAATAAATAAATCCAAAACCGAACAAGATAATTTTGCAAATTTGGTTATACATGAAAGTATCGGAGAAGTTTTCAAAAAATTAAAATAAATAAAGAGGTGAAAATGGTAAAAGTATTATTTGTATGCCTAGGAAATATATGTCGTTCTCCAATGGCAGAAGCAGTCTTTAGAGATATGGTAAAAAAAGAAGGCTTATCCGACAAAATCATCATTGATTCAGCAGCAACAAGCACATGGGAACATGGAAATCCAGTCCATAACGGTACTAGAACTAGACTTGCAAAAGAAGGAATTAGTGTATCAGGAATGTATTCAAGAACTTTAAATGACGATGATTTAAAAGCCGATTATATTATTGGAATGGATAAAAGTAATATAGAAAACATAAAACTTTTTGCAAACAGTAAAAGCAAAGGTGAAATAAAAATGTTATTAGAGTATGCTGGAGAAAATCGTGAAATTGAAGATCCTTGGTTTACTGGCGATTTTGACACAACTTACAATGATGTTGTAAAAGGCTGTAGAGGATTACTACAATTTATAAAAGATAATGATTTAAGTTAATTTATAAAAAATATTTGGTGCTAAACATTTATGAATTTTTTCAAAAAATGAATAGCACCAATTTCATAGTAAAAATGTTTTAAATTCAAACTCAAAAACTACGACTACCTTACTCAAATCCTAAGTTTATGTAACTTCTAACCGTTTAATTTTAAATGGGTTTGAGTATATTTTTATTTAACTAATTTATTCAACAACAAATAACCATTTAGATGATAATTCATGATCTCCATTAATTACTTTTTCATATTCTGATTTTAATAATTTGTGGAATTCACCTTCAACAGGTTTCGCATTAAAATCAAGCTGTCCAATAGGACGTCTGTCTAATGATTCGGCATAAGTTATTTTCATTGCTGTTCCTGTTACCAGCAATTCGTCAGCTGTAAATACCATTGATCTGTCAATTTTTCCACGATTTACTTTATATCCATTATATTCAAGCAATTCTAAAGCTGATCTTACTGTAATCCCTTCAAGTGCTGCATTTCCAGTATCAGGAATTATTACTTCTCCTCTGTAAACTAGGATTATATTTGCAACTGATACTTCTACAACATTTCCAGCATCATCGAACATTAATGCATCATCATAACCATTTCTTTGGGCATCACTTGTTGCAAGGAATGAGTTAACATAAGAACCACCTGCTTTTGCCTTTGTAGGAATTGCTGAGTCATTGTATTTTCTATAAGTTGAACTCATTAAATTAAGTCCACCTTTTGTACTTACATAATCTGCAAGTGGTAACATATAAATTGCTAAGTCAAAGTCAAGTCCAGCTTTTTTAGGTGATAATCTAGGTTCTTTACAAAAAATAAATGGACGCATATAAAAATCTTCTTTTATATCATTCTTTTTAACAAGTTCAGTAACTATATTTTTAAATTCATCCCAAGAAATGAAAAATTCATATCCTAACATTTTTGAAGCATTCATAAGTCTGATATAATGATCTTTCAATCTAAAAATAGCCACTTTTCCATCTCTATAATATCCTCTGACACCTCCAAAACAAGTTGTTCCATATTGTAAACTATGTGTCGCAATACTAACTGTCGCTTTTTCAAATTCTACAATTTCTTTATTGAAATATGCATATTTCATAAATTCTGTTTTTGCCATTTTAATTTTACCTCCATATAATTTCAGCATTTAATATTTACTATTATATTTTATCACTTTTTTTTAATTATGTAAAATTTATTTTTTATACTTAATTATATATTTAATATATACTATAAACAACAAGGGGGCCTACCCCCTTGGAAAATAGTATTTTTTTAATTATTGTTTAAAACTATATAACTATTAGGCAAGTATATTTAAAATTAGACTCCATAAACTTTCATAAGTTCATCTAATTCTTTTTTTTCTGCCATTTCCTGAACTCTTTTTACAGATAATGCAATAGATTTTCTCTTTTCATTAATATCTGTAATCACAGCCTCAACTTTATCTCCAACTGCAAATTTTTCAAAAATATCTTTCAAAAATTCTTCTGTCAGTTCTCTTTTTGGTATAATTCCATTAAATCTATCTGTTAATTTAACAAGTGCAAAATTTTCTTGAATATCTACAATTTCTGTATTTACAATGTTCCCTTTTTTATATTTTTCAGTTACTTCTTTCCAAGGAGATTTTTCCAATTGTTTAATACTTCCAGACAATTTTTTCTCAATTTTATCAATTACTATTACTTTAAATTCAATATTGTCGCCAATTTTATATTCCTTATGCTCTCTTTTATCCCAAGAAAATTCATTTCTATGGATAAACACTTCTATTCCTTTTTCAAGCTCAACAAAAATTCCATAATCTTGAACATTCATAACTTTTCCTGTAAATGATTTATCAAAATCATAAGTTTCTTCAAGAACATCCCATTTATCATCAAGCAGTGCCTTTACACTTAAAGTAACTCTATTTTTTTCATCATTAAAATCAATTATTTTAAACTTAATCAAATCCCCAGCCTTATATTTAGAAGACAAATTAGATTCTCTCTTATATGATAAATCAGAAACGTGTAAAAGTCCATCAATATCCTTTTCTAGAGAAATTAATAATCCAAAATCAAATACTTCTGTTATTGGTTTTTCCAGAATATCTCCTATATGATATTTTTCCTTTACTGTATTCCAAGGATTTTCAGAAAGCTGTTTTACACTTAATTTAATATTTTTCTTTTCATTTTCAATTTGAATAATTTTTGCAGAAAATTTATCTCCAGCTTTATAATTTTTCAATTCTTTAGATCCATTATGCCAAGCAAGCTCTGAAACATGCACAAATCCAGAATTTCCATCAACAGTTACGACTACCCCAAAATCAAGAACATCTTTAACAACAGCCTCAACTACATCTCCAACATTATGACTATTTTCAAATGCAATCCAAGGATCTTCTGACAATTGTTTTATACTTAATTTTAATCTATTTTTTTCAACATCCTTTTCAATAATTTTTGCAGTTACTTCATCTCCAATTTTATATATTTCATGTAAATTATCCACTTGATCCCAAGAAACTTCAGATATGTGAACAAATCCGCTTGCAGCTCCCAAATCTAGTATAATCCCAAAATCAAATATTTCTTTAACTTTTCCTGTAACTACATCTCCAATATTTACACTTTCAAAATATTTTTCTTCTTCAATTTTTATTAAATCAATTCTTGAAATAGTTATATTGCTTCTATTTTTTTCTTTTATAATAAATTTAAATTTTTGTCCTGTATAATCTTTATCTTTTTCAAATCTAGCAAGAGAAAATGGTAAAAAAGCTTCATTTTTCCCAATTTTTACAGTATATCCACCTTTAATTTTCTTAACAATTTCTCCAGTTACAATATCATCAACATTAAATGATGCCAATTCTTTTGCCTTATCCAATACAAATTTTGAAACAATAATATTATCTTCATCTTCTCTTAAAACTTTTACTTCAATTTTGTCCCCAATTTCAAAGTCTTTAACTTCGCTGGCATAAATTCTTCCTTCTTTTTTCGCATTCAAATCAAGAAATCCGTAATCTAATTCTTTTCTTGTAATAATTCCTTCAACTACATCTCCAGACTTCTTTTCTTCTGGTAAATAATCCTCTAATAATGTCTCAAATTCTTTTTCGCTCATTTTGTACTTCAGAACTGTCTACAATAGCCAGCTCTTCTCCCTTCTTTATATTTATTCAAAAAATTTATTAATTTCTATTAGTTGTCTTAATTCTTCTAGCAATTTAATTTCTTCTTCTGGATTTTCTCCATTTTTTGAAATTGCTCTAAGCCTTAATTTTTCTCCTTTTCCAGCTCCAAGCATCATAATTCCAAATACATTTTTACCATCTATTTTTTTATTTCTTTCTTTGTCATTTTCTGCTTGCTCATTTTTCAAGATTTTTTCAATTTCTAAATCCACATTATATTTTTTTGCAACATTTACAATCTTTGTTGATGGCAACGTATGGACTCCCTGTTCGTTTTTTATCTCTACAATGATTTCCTTCATAGATTTTTCTCCCCCTGATATTCTCTAGTTTTTGTTTGTCTTGTAAATTCCTTCTAAACGCCTTCTGGTAGCAGTTTTAGAATGCCAGGTATCTTCCAAAATAAGTGAATCCTTAAATGGAGTCTTAGAAACTTGCTGTTTCATATAGTTTAAAAACATACATCTAGAAGAATGATGGTTATCGAGTGTAATACAGGAAGCAAAATGTATAGCTACTTCTTCAGGCATAATTTTCCCTTCTTTTTTTAAACATTTGCTTACATTGGATAAAAGTGAATTTACCCCTTTTCCATTACATCCTCCACATTGAAACATAAGAACTCTCATATCCTGCTCCATTGGATATTTTGAAAATCCGCCACTTCTTTCATAAAACGATTGACTGCAATGATATCCACTGCAACGCCTTTTTGCAATCTCACATTGAATTATTACAACCAATTTAATTTTTGATAAATCCATAACACCACCTCAAAATATGCTTAAAATATTAAAACCTATTTAAACAATATTATTTATAACATAAACTGTTCCCATTTATACAAAAAAAATTTTCTTTAAATTACAAATTATTATATGATTTTTAATAGCTTAATTTGGGATGATTTTGAGCATATATTTTAAAATGCTCTACAAACAGTCTCTGTATCATAATAACATTATACTATATTTTTACTATTTTATCAACATCTTAGCAATTTATGGATAAAATAAAAAAAACATAAAAATAATTTTTATATTTTATTTATTTTTTAACAAAGAATCTTAATCTCTTATATAGTAAGTCAAATTTAAAACTGAACTCAAAAATTATAACTATTTTACCTATACTAAATACCATTCAAAAAACATAAAACATATTTCATATTATTTGCTTGCAAGAAAGTCTTAATCCCATGTAAAATATTCATAATTAATTGATCTACTATTTATACTAAACTTAATTTAAATAATGAATGTGTTATAAACCTTTTTAGTAGATTAAACTTAATATTTCTTTTCAAATAATTAAAACAAGTATTCACTTTTTAAACGTAGAATAATATAACAGTTAAATTTTTTATAGGTTCGAGTACATAATCAAAAATAAATTTTAAAAAAAGAGAGACATATAAAATGTCCCTCTAAAAATTTATATTCTAATTTTTAAATTTTAAAGATTATTGATTAATAAATTTTACATTACTAAAGTCAACGTTTTGGAAGAATAATTCAACTCTTCTGTTGTTGTATCTTCCTTTAAC
>NZ_DBHIXN010000044.1:0-17026 GCF_057270615.1 Leptotrichia sp. | reverse complement strand
ACTTCAGGATCTGGCTTGCCGTGAACTACGTCCTCTGCTGTTACAAAATGAGAAAAATATTTTGCTAAGTCTTTTCCTTCAATCAGAGCTTTTGCCATATATAAATCTGAAGAAGTTGCTAAAATCATCTGCTTTTTATTTTCCTTTAAAAATTCTAGCAGTTCCAAGGCTCCTGGCTTTAATGGCACTTCACTTTTTTTAGCTAGTTCAAGTATATGGCTTCTTACTGTCCCCATTACTTCGTCATAAGGAAAATCCTGTCCTAATGCCTCTTTAAATAAGATTCTTGCCTTATCATTTACAACACCTGTCGTTTTTTCCACGATTTCCTTCGTTATTATATATCCCATTTTTTTAGCCACTTCACGTCCATACTCAACATAAATAGTTTCTGTGTCAAATAGCAATCCATCCATATCAAATAGAAATAATTCAATTTCATCAAAAAATTTTTTCCCCATTAAAAGTTTCTCCTTATTTTTTATTTTATTTATTAACAATTATTTTTCATTATCAAGTATTGAAACAGAACGGTGAGCAACAGAAGTTATCACTTCGTTAAACTGCAATATTCCAACACTTAAAAATATTGCCACAGCCAGATGTTCTCCTTCCCTTGCCAATCCAATTTTACCACCAACACTAAGCCCATTTATAATCGCTTCAATTTGACTCATTGCTTCTCGCATCGCTCCAATTACTGCCCCATCGTGAACATGCACATCTTGAATAAGATTATTACGCTTTGCTGCCATTAATGCACTCTCTATAAACTTAAAACGTGACTGGGGCATTGCTCCACCGACATTTACTGCCGCTGTTTTTATTCCTTTTTCCTTATATTCCTTCATTAACTTACGTTCTTCATCTCGTGAAGAAATTGACATTTTTAATGCTAGTCTGCATATTTCTACACTTTTATTATTTTCTTCCATTTTAAAATCCTTATTTTTCATTTTTATTAAAAATTTTTTTCTTTTAAAAGAAGCTCAATAGCTTCCACATATCCATCCTTACCTTTTCCATAAATTTGAGCAATACAGGCTGCCGCTGTAACTGAAGTTTTTCTAAATTCTTCCCTTTCGTGAATATTACTCAAATGCACTTCCACAGTTGGAATAGATATTGATTTTATCGCATCAAGAATTGCATAGCTGTAATGAGTGTAGGCCCCTGGGTTTATTACAATTCCATCAAAATTTCTAAAATATGCCGACTGTAAAAAATCTATAAGCTTTCCTTCAGAATTTGACTGTAAAATATCTATTCTTACTTTTTTATCTGAAAATTTATCCTTTATGTAACTACAAATACTCTCATAATCATCATTTCCATAGATACTTTTCTCCCTAATTCCCAAAAAATTTAGATTAGGCCCATTTATAATCATTATCTTTTTCATTTTCTGCACATCCTTATTTTTAATTTAAATTTTTCCTTTTAGAGTTGAAACTATTCTTTCAACAATTACATCTATATCATCATCATTTTTTATTGTGATGTCAGCATATTTTTTATACAGCTTGATTCTTTCATCATATAATTTCCATAGATTTTCAATATTTTGTAGAAGAGGTCTATTCTCGTGATTTTCTTTTGAAATATCTTCAATCGTTCTGTTAAGAAATATAATAATTCCATTTTGCTTCAAAATATCAATATTTTCCTTTTTTTTAACAGCTCCTCCACCAGTTGAAATAATAATTCCCTGTTTCTTAGACAACTCTCTTAAATACTTTGTTTCAAGTTCCCTAAAATATGCTTCTCCTTCTTTTGAAAAAATATCTGAAATAATTCTATTTTCCTTTTCTTCAAGATATTTATCCGCATCTATAAAAGGATAATTAATTTTTTGAGATAACCAATACCCAATCGTACTTTTCCCGCAAGCAGGCATTCCAATTAATACTATATTTTTCATAAATCATCTACTTTCCTGATACAATTACTATTTTTTATTTTAATTTCCTATGTTTTTATAAAATTATTTTTACTTTTGATTCATCATTTTCATCAATATTTTCAATTACAATATTCTTGCTTGAATCTGAAAACAAAGTGAAGTATTCATTTCCACGTTTTTCTAAAAAATCTCCAATTTTAACATTTTCAGTTCCAAGATCTCCTACAACTTCATAAATTTCATTATAGATAGTTTCCAAAAATCCAATATCAAAAATTGTAAATAATTCAGGTTCGTTGTCAATTCTTAAAAATGCTTTTTCTGGAATAACAAAATATAATGTTGATTCATATCCCATATTTATTCCAAAAATAGAATATCCATGATGTTCCAACTCATAATTTACAATCGAATATAAAATATCCACAAGAGATTCATCATATTCTAGTTCCTTTAATCGTATACTTTCCCAGTCAACATTCAAATTATCAGGATTTATTCCTTTTTTCCCAAGCAATTCCCTAAATCCATCTGTATAACCCTTTCCCATAAATTTGTAAAAATAGCTATCTGAATATTTTACCAAATATTGATAATAAAAATCTGAAAATGTACTAATCTTGTTTTCTCCATCATTTAAAAACTCTTCTCCAAAATATTTCTTTACAGCTTCTTCAGCTTCAAACAAATATTCTCTTCTAGCTTCCACATACTTTAAAAAATTATCAGTATCCAGCACTTCTGCTGCAAAATCATCAAGTTCATTATAAACCGACAAGTCAATATGATTTAATTTGTCAGTTTTACTTACATTTTTTCTAGTTTTCAAGTTTTTAATTTCATTAGTTTCAGTTTCATTAAATTGTTCGCTTTTTATTTCTTCTTTTTCTTCATGTTTTTTTTCTTCTAAATTTTCACTATTACTCATTTTGACTCCTACATAGTAAATTTGCGTTAATAAAGGATAACGCATAATCCTTATTAAACAAAATGTATAACAAATCCATTATTCTAAATAGAAAACAGTATAATGCCAAAAGATCAAAAATTTTACTAAAAATTATTTTCCTTGCTTCTTTTCAATGGACTGAATTATAAATTTAATATTTGAAATATTTTCAAATTTTACTAATTTTTTTAATTTTTCTTTATTTTCATAAGACAGCGATGAAGTATCTACATAATCATCAAACCATTTATCATAATTTCCATATAATTTTCTCAATTTTTTTAAACTTGATTTTGCCGAAGATGCGGCTTTTTTCTTGTCTTTTCCTTCATTTCCTCTAGCTTCTAAAACTACTTCCAATTTGTCGTATTCTTGATTCACAAGATCTTTCATTCGTGTTGGCGACATTTTTTTATAGTCCTCTTTTGAAATCTTATCTCCAGTACTGTATAAATAATCATAAATAGCATTTATATTTTCATCTACAGTTTTTCCATCTTTTTCAGCTTCCAAATATGTATTCATGTTCAAATTAAATGTTTCTAGCAGCAAATAAGTATTTGTATAGGAATATGACTGAAATTCTCCTGTATCTTCCAAAAAACTTCCAAATGCACTTTTCAAAAATTTTGGATATTCTACAACATAATCACTATAATATGCATACATTGATCTAAAATTAGATTTTCTGTTTCCTGAAAGCCTTGAAAATTCTCTATCAAAATATGAACGATTCTCGCTATACAAAGTTGCCATTACTTCAGAATATGCAGAGTTTCCAACAGCTTGTCCACTTTTTAATGCAGCTGATGTGAAATATTTGTCAAAAATTGTTTTCTGCCTTGTGTTTCCTTCATCAATTATCTCTTTGTTTGTTTTTGCAAAACCAATACTAGCAACAACGATTATTCCTATCATTATTTTTTTTAGCATAAATCTTCCTTTCTTCTTAACCCTTTTTTGTTTATTAAATAGATATTTCAATAACATAATTTTCTTATCTCTACAAGGACAAAAGTCCTATATTTTATTTTATTTATATAATTTTTCTGACAATTTTTTATGAATTTTTTCAATAATTTCTGAACTATATACTTCTTCATTCCATATTTCTTCAGACTTTATTGCTTGTGAAATAAGCATCATAAGACCATTTACTACTTTTGAACCTTTCATTTTATATTTTTTCATAAGCACAGTTTCTTCAGGATTGTAAACAATGTCAACAACCGCATTCACATCAATTAAATTATTATCCTCAAGTGGACAATTATCAATCGCAGGATACATTCCAACTGGTGTACAATTTACGATTAATTCTATATTTCTAAGCCCTGCAATTGATGAATAATGAATTAATCTATCTTGATTTCTTACTTTAAAAGGATCATTTTCTATAATTGTCGCAAGAAAAATACTTTCTGCTCCACTATCGACTAACCCATTATAAATAGCTTTAGATGCACCTCCTGTTCCTAAAACAAGCACTTTTTTACCATTTACATCAATTCCGTTTAATTCTAATGTTTTAAGAAATCCGAAATAATCCGAATTATCTCCAACAAGTTTTCCATCTTTTAAAGTTACTGTATTTACTGCCCCAATTTTTTTAGCAGTTTGTGATACTTCATCAAGATACTTAATAACTTCCAGTTTATATGGAATTGTAACATTGATTCCATTAAATTTCCCATTTCTTATATCTTTCATCAGCCCTTCAAGTTCATTAATTTCTCTTTCAATCATTTCATAGCTTGCCTTTTTCCCAGTTAGTGCAAAAAAAATCTCATGAATTTCCTTTGAGTAGCTATGTCCTAATTTTTCTCCTAGTAATCCATATTTTTTCATTTTTACATTTTCCTTCCTGCATTCTTAATATTAATTTTATAGCCTTATTATTTAACAAATTTATTTGACAATTTAATCTTTTATCATTTTTTTAGACATCTTATTAAATAAGTTACCAATAAATCTATTTTATAATTTTAACTCATTCAGCTCTTCTTTTGTCAATTCCCTATATTCTCCCAATTTTAAATTTTGATCTAATAAAAGATTGCCCATTTTTATTCGTTTTAAATAAAGGACTTCATTATCAACCGCTTTAAACATTCTCTTTACCTGATGAAATTTTCCTTCACAAATTGTTATGTAAACTTGATTGCTATTACTTTCTAAGTCTTCAGAAATTATTTCAACTTTTGCCTTTTTTGTTACAAAATTTTCTTCTAGCTTTATACCATTTTCTAATGTTTTTACATCATTTTCGCTAAGCGGTTTAGCAATTTTTACATAATACTTCTTATCTACATGCTTTTTAGGAGAAAGTAAATTATGTGATAAAACTCCATCATTTGTAAGTAAAAGTAATCCTTCAGTATCAATATCCAGCCGTCCGACAGGAAAAATATCATAAGTTCTATATTCATTATTTAAAAGGTCAATAACGGTTTTATGATGATTATCTTCTGTTGCCGAAATAACTCCAGCAGGTTTATTTATCATAATATAGACAAACGGCTTATAACTAACTATTTCATTTTCATATTTTACAATATCATTTTTTTCATCAATATGAATTTTTCCATCCTTTACTAAAACATCATTGACACTAATTTTCTTTTTTTTCAAAATTTCTTTTACTTCTTTTCTCGTCCCAATTCCTGAATTTGCTAAAAATTTATCTAATCTCATCTAACTCGTTCTTTCTTTTTATTTTTTATTTTGAATATATTTCTAGATTATATAGTTTATAATTACCCAAAACTTGTAAATAATTTGATTTTTCTCTCATTTCGTCAAGTGCCTTTTTTACATTTTCATCAGCCATATTTCCTTCAAAATCAATGTAAAAATAATATTCCCAAGGTTTGCTTACTCTTGGCCGTGATTTTAAATTCACCATATTTAGCCCATATTTGTAAAAAATCTGCAATAATCCAATTAATGCTCCTGATTCATTGTTTGCACTTGTTACAATGCTTATTTTATTACTTCCGTCAATTACTGCATCTTCGTTTGAAATTATAAAAAATCTTGTATAGTTCTCTTCTTCATTGTTAATATTTTTCTTTAACAGTTCAAGTCCATAAACTTCCTTTGTCTTTATATTTGCAATACAGGCATTTTCTTTTTTGTTTTCTGCTGCAATGTATTTTCCGCTAATTGCAGTATTTGTCATACGGTTAAGATGCCATTCGTGCTTTGACAAAAACTGTGAACATTGCATAAAAGCCTGTTCATGAGAATAAATATTTTTTATATCTTCAAGTTTGCTTCCCTTTACACCTAAAAGATTATGTGAAATTTTATGTCTGACCTCTCCTATTATATGAATATTTTTTGTGTTAATCAAATCAATACTGTCACGAACTTCTCCCACAATTGAATTTTCAATTGGCAATATTCCAATGTCTATTTTTTTTGTATGTACCGCTTCAACCAAATCTTTGTGTGAATTGAAATGAAAAATATTCTTATTTTCATTAATGCTATTTATATCTAAATTTTTATTATTTTTCAAAATATTCATAAGCACTTCATAAGCATAAGATCCTGGAACTCCCGTATATCCTAATTTTTTATTTTTTAAGGTCAAATCATTTACGTATTTAGTCGAGATGCCTATTTTAAATTTTTGATATTCCTTGCTCGAATCCATAATATCTTTTAAAATTACTTCGATATAATGATTTAACTCTTTATTTTTCACTCTTTTTAAATTTTTTTGAACAACTTCCTTTTCTCGTTTCTCATCAAAAATTTTTTTCCCAGTCTGCTTTTTAAACTGTGCCACTTCTTGTACAATTTCTAACCTTTCTTCCAGCAATTCCACCAGCTGGCTATCCAGTTTATCTATTTTTTCACGAATTTTACCTAAATCCAAATTTTTGTTTATGCTCATCTGTCTTTCCTTTTTCTTGTTTTATTTAAAAATAACCTATTTTATTATACCATAACTTTTTTAATTTTTCTTTATATTTATTTAGAAATATACCCAAACCTTTTAAAATTAAACTATTAAAAATCATATAAACTTAAAATTTGAGTAAAATAATTATAACTTTTGAGTTCAGTTTTAAAATAATTTTCTATAAATAAAAATTCATAGAAAAATCTACTCTTAAATTATACTAAAATAAGAGAGAAAAAGCAAGAATAGTTACAAAAAAAGGAATTATCCTTAATTTTAGATTAAAAATAACTCCCTTTCTTATTTTAAAATTGTAATTAAAATTATTTTTCAATATAATCTTCCACAATATAATCTTCAACTTCAACAGGTTCTATATTCCAGATTTCTTTTGCATATTCGGCAATAGTTCTGTCTGAACTGAATTTTCCAGCATTTGCAATATTTTTAAGAGCTTTTCTAGTCCATTCTCTTCTGTCTTTAAATTGATTTTGAAGTCTATCTTGTGCTTCCCTGTATGATGCAAAATCTTTTAATAAGAAATATACATCTGGTCTTGAACCGTCTACTCCGTATAACAATGAATTTTGTAATTCTTTGAAAATTCCAGTATGGTTATCATCATAAGTTCCATCACCTAACTGATCCACAACTTTTTTAAGTCCTTCCACACTATTATATTCATCAAATGGATTATAACCACCATTTGCTTGATAGTTTTCAACTTCTTGTGCAGAAAGCCCGAAGATGAATGCATTTTCATTTCCAACTTCTTCAACGATTTCCACATTTGCTCCATCCATTGTTCCAAGAGTTAATGCACCGTTTAGCATAAATTTCATATTACCAGTTCCAGATGCTTCTTTACTTGCTGTAGAAATTTGTTCTGACACATCTGCTGATGGGAATATTTTTTCAGCAAGTGAAACTCTATAGTTTTCAAGGAATACAACTTTAATTTTACCGTTAATTTCAGTATCATTGTTTACTTTTTCAGCAACAGCATTGATTAATTTGATAATTCCTTTAGCACGTCTATATCCAGCAGCTGATTTTGCTCCAAATATAAATGTTCTTGGTTCAACATCTAAAGATGGATTTTCTTTTAATTTGTTATACAAGTCCATAATATGAAGTACATTTAACAACTGTCTTTTGTATTCATGTAATCTCTTAACTTGAATATCAAATATAGAGTTAGGATTTACTTCAACTCCTGTAGTATCTTTTATGTATTTAGCCAATCTTTGTTTGTTATGAAGCTTAATTTCAGAAACTCTGTTTAAAATATTATCATCATCTAAATATTTTTCTAATTTTTTAAGCTCATATAAATCTGTAATCCATTTATTTCCAATTAATTCTGTAATTAATGAAGCTAATTCAGGATTTGCTTTTAATAACCATCTTCTTTGAGTAATTCCGTTTGTTTTGTTTAGGAATTTTTCAGGATATAGTTCATTCCATTCTTTTAATTCGATATTTTTAAGGATTTCAGTATGAAGTGCTGCAACTCCATTTACTTTGTGTGAACCTACAATTGCAAGCCATGCCATTCTAACTTGTCCATTTCCAATAATTGACATTTTATTGATTTTTTCCCAATCTCCAGGATATTTTTCCTGTAATTCTGCAACAAATCTTCTATTGATTTCTTCGATAATTTGGTAAGTTCTTGGAAGTAATGGCTGGAATAAAGAAATATCCCATTTTTCCAATGCTTCTGACAAGATTGTATGGTTTGTGTAAGCAAATACATTTTTACAGATATTCCAAGATTCATCCCATCCTAATTTTTCGTGATCCAAAAAGATTCTCATCAATTCAGGAATTGCAACTACTGGGTGAGTATCATTTAATTGAATTGCCACTTTTTCTGCAAATTTAGAAAAGTCATTTCCAAAAATAGATTTATATCTTCTGACAATGTCTTGCAAAGAAGCTGATGTAAAGAAGAATTGCTGTTTTAATCTCAATTGTTTTCCATCTTTTTCAGTATCGTTTGGATAAAGCACTCTTGAGATGTCTTCAGCTTGAACTGCTTTTGCAGAAGCTTGTAAGTAAGTTTGATCATTAAATAATTTTAAGTCAAATCCTTCAGGTGATCTTGCTTCCCACAATCTTAATGTATTTACTGTATCATTTCCATAACCAACAACTGGAACATCGTAAGCCACAGCATGAACTGTTTCAGTATTTACACGTTTGAAATATTCTTTTCCAAATTCATCACGATGAACTTCAATTTGTCCTCCAAATTTTACTTCAAATACTCTGTCCATTCTCTTAATTGACCAAGGGTCACCATATTTTGTCCAGTCATCTGGATATTCAACTTGGAATCCATTTTCAATTTTTTGTTCAAACATTCCGTATTTGTATCTAAGCCCATATCCATGCCCTGGCAATGCAAGTGTTGCAAGTGAATCAAGAAAACATGCTGCAAGTCTTCCAAGTCCTCCATTTCCAAGTCCTGCATCCATTTCACAATCTTCAATTTTGTTAATATCTACACCTAATTCATTCAATGTTTCTCTAATAACATCATTCATTTGCAAATTAATTAAATTATTTCCCATAAATCTTCCCATTAAAAATTCTGCTGAGAAGTAATACATTTGTTTTACATGCTTTTTAGCATAAGTTTTTTTAGTATTATACCATTTTTCCACCGCATAATCTAAAGCTGCTCTTGAAATTGCGTAGTACAATTCATATTCATGTGCATCCTCAAGAGTTTTCCCATATTGTCTTCTCAGTTTCCTAAGAATACTGTTCTTCAATTCAGCTTTATCAATTTTCATATCTCCTCCTAAATACTTTTTTACTTTTCATATTTCACTTTACCATTTTTTTGATATTATTTCAATAGCTTTTGATAAAATTTAATTATATTTATTAGCTTTTTTAATTTTGTATGTCAAAATACTTATCTCATCGGATTAATTGCTGTAAGTTCCCATTTTTGAATTCCTTCATTCTTTAATGCTGCATCATAACCAATATATACGTTTTTTAAACGTTTATTTACTGGAGTAAGTTTATATCTGTACATTAATGGAACTTCTACTGCTTGACCGATATAATATTTTTGCCAATTTTTAAATGCTTCTGCTTTGTAATTTGGAATTGTTAATGACTTTTCGCCTAATATTTCTCCCATTAATTTATCATTTTCTTCTGATACAAAACGTGAATAATTAAGTTGAGATTTTCTTCCTGCTGAACCAGTAGTAGGATCTAGAGTCGTTCCAACTCCCCATGCTCCAAAAAATACGTCTATGTCTTTAGAATCTCCTTCTACTTTTTCATAAAAATTTTGAAAAGCTAATAATCTTCCTGATGTAAGTACAGCTTTTATTCCTATTTTTTTCCAGCTTTGAATATAATTTTGAGCAAGCGGCTCTGCCACGTCGCCTCCTGCCATAAATGCCATTTTTATTTCAAAAGGCTTTCCATTTTTATCTTCACGGTATCCATCTCCGTTTATATCTTTGTATCCCGCTTCATCCAGTAATTGTTTTGCCTTTTCGGGATTATACGGATACCCCTTCAAGTCCTTTGGAAAATATTTTTTGAAAACAGGCGGAATTGATGATGTTGCTTCCTGTCTTAATCCAAAATAAAATGCTTGTGCTATTTCTTCAACATTTATACCGTAAGCAAGAGCTTGCCGCAATCTCACATCTGCCATCTTAGCATTTGGATCAGTTACATTTTCCCCTTTTGCCTTGTCATAATGACCTAACTTAAATGACAAATACGAATAATACAAATCTTGCTGTCCCAAAGTTTCTATATTTTTCAAATCTTTATAATTATTATACAAAGAATCAGGCATGCTCATTACATAGTCATATTTTCCAGCTTTTAATGCTGCTACTATGGACTGTGAATTTACTACTTGGAGTATTGCCTTGTTAATTTTTGGTTTTCCTCTGTAATAATATGGATTTGCAGTAAATTCTAGACTTTCTCCACGTGAAACTTTTGTAAGATTGTATGGACCTAATGTTACTGGTTTTACTCTAATTTTATCAGATGACATCAAATCTTTTATCGGCACATCCTTTAAATAGTGCTTTGGTAGTGCATTTCCAATTAAACCATTTCCAACTGCATAAATGCTTTGACCCAACTGTGAAAATGAGATTTCTACTGTTTTATCATTTATTTTTTTTATTCCTGAAATGCTTTTGGCACTTCCATTATGATATTCCTTCATTCCGATAATTTTTTGACTTTCCTCAGTATATCTTACACCTGGATAATCTTTATTCCCAACAACTTCGTAAGCATAAATCACATCATCAGCTGTCAAAGGCTGTCCATCTGACCATTTTATTCCATCTTTTATTTTTATTGTAGCTTTTTTATTCTTTGCGTCAACTTTAAGAGTGGCAGCTCCTGTATCTGTTATTTCAAAATTTTCATCAACTTCAAATATGCTTGAACTTAAAAATGTTGAAATAATATCGCCATCATAACCATCCGAATAAAGTATTTCATTGAAAACTCCAACAAGCGGATCATCTTTTACTATTGCCACTTGCAAAGTTCCTCCTTCTATTGCAGGCTCATTATTTGATGTTTTTATTGGAAATAACGATAAATTCAGTTTTGCACCGGGCATCTCACTTCTCTTTTTACCTGGACTGCACGACATTGTGAATATTAATATTAAAAACGTTATTATCAACTTCCATTTTTTCATATTCAAGTTCTCCTTTTCCTAAAATTTTCTATCCTTTTCTTCGTTTTGCATCAGCTGCCCTGTTTAAAGCCTGACCAACATAATTTATGCAAAGCATCATAATCAAAATTAATATTGAAGCTGGAAGCCATATCCACAATTTTGTCGACAGCACTTCGGGATCCGCTGCATAACCAACTAATGTCCCAAGACTCGGCGTAGAAAGCGGCAACCCAAATCCCAGAAAGCTAAGCCCTGTTTCAATCCCAATATTTCCAGCAAATCCCAATGTCAATTCTACAATTATAATTGAACTTAAATTAGGCAGTATTTCTCTGAAAATTATTGTCAAATCCTTTGTTCCCATAGTTTTTGAAGCTAAAACATAGTCTTTTTTACTTTCTGAAAGTGCCTTGCTTCTAATAAGACGTGCTGATCCAACCCAGTAAAATGCACTCATTATAAGAACAAAAGTTGTAATTGTATATTTTGGGACAATTGTAACAAATACAATAATTATCATAAGTGTCGGTAAAATTGTGATAAAGTCAATAATTCTCATTATTACATTATCCACCCATTTCCCATAATATCCTGCTATTAAACCTAAAAATATCCCAATTCCTGAAGTTAAAATAGTTATTGCAAAACCAATAATTATCGAATTTCTTGCTCCTAGTATAAGCTGTCCTAATATCGAACGTCCTCCAGAGTCAGAACCTAGCCAAAATCCCTCTTTCATTGGAATGGCATACTTATCAAGCAGACTTATTTTCATAATTTCATCCTGATTTGCAAAAAGCGATCCAATAAAAATTATTCCAAAAAGGATCACAAGAATAATAAGCGAAGTAAGTGCCAGTTTATCCTTTAATATTTCCCTTGTAATAACACTAATTCCAGTTGGCTTGTTATCACTTTTCTTAATATTTTCAAAATTTTCTGATTTTTTATTATTTTCCTTTAAA
The DNA here is from genome assembly GCF_057270615.1 of Leptotrichia sp. NCBI lineage: Bacteria > Fusobacteriati > Fusobacteriota > Fusobacteriia > Fusobacteriales > Leptotrichiaceae > Leptotrichia > Leptotrichia sp. Next base: position 4,600 of record NZ_DBHIXN010000044.1, on the reverse strand, counting down.
ATTTCATTATTAGACATTCCTTCACCACCTACTCTATTCTAATTCTAGGATCAACAATGCTAAGAATAATATCTGAAAGCAGGCTTCCAAGCAATGTCAAAAATCCAAAAAGCAATATTAATGCAGTAACAACGCTGTAATCCCTTGTTATTATAGAATTTACAAACAGTCCTCCCATTCCAGGATAACTGAATATTTTTTCAATAAAAATCGAACCTCCCAGAAGCCCTGTTATCGAATAACCAAAAAACGCTGCAATTGGTAAAATCGAATTTCTGAAAATATGTCTTGAATAAACCTTATTTTCAGGCACTCCCTTACTTCTAGCTGTTTTCACGTAATCCAGATTTTTAGCATCAATCACTTCATTTCTCAAATACTGCACAATCCAGGTTGTCCCAAGAAGCGCATACGTAATTGCAGGCAATATTATATGATAAATCCTGTCAAGAATCTGACCAAAAGTTCCAGTATGAAGTCCAGCTGTTACCGAACCAGTTGTTGGAAACCATCCAAGCGTATATCCAAAAAACCAGATCATTATAAGTGAAAGCACAAAAGTTGGGATTGCATAGCTCACATAATTATAAAATGTAACAAATTTGTCAAGCATTGAGTTTTGATAACGTCCAGCAAGCATTCCAAGCGGTATTGCAATGCAATATGTCAAAACAAGGCTAAGTAGCGACAAAATAAAAGTATTTACTGCACGTTCCCCAATAAGTGTCTTTACAGGAACATTATAAGTGTAGCTCATTCCCAAATTTCCAGAAGCAGCATTTTTTAGCCATCTTACATACTGAATATGCCAAGGATCGAATAATCCTGCCTTTCTTCGTAATTCTTCAAGTGCCGCAGGATCAGTCTGCGGTGTAATTAGCCCAGTAAACGGATCTCCTGGCATAAGTTTTGCCAAAATGAAGATTAATACACTAAGTATGAATAATTGCGGTATCATAACAAGTATTCTTCTTAAAACTGTTTTCCACATTGATTATTTGCCTCCTTTTTCACTATTTTCATTATTTTTCAAATTTTTATCTTTAAAAGCAACAAAATGTGTATCTGTTAATTTTTTTAGATCAAAGACACGTCCATTTTCATCGTAATATTTTTTTTCATTTGCTAAATATTCCTTTTCGATTTTTAACCGTCTTCTTTTATTTTCTGCCCGTTTTTCTGGATGTATTTCTGGAATCGCTGCAATTAGCCGTTTTGTATAAAAATGTTCAGGATTTTTGTAAATATCATTTTTCTCTCCAGTTTCCACAAATCTTCCGTGATACATTATAAACATGTAGTCACACATTGTCGTGGTACAATACATATGTGACAAAAAAAGAAGAAAAAAAGAAAGGTTTCTGATATAATGTAAGCCGACCAAAACTACATAAGGAGAAAACTTTCTATGAATAGTATATCAGAAGAATACCGTGTTCGTCAACGGGCAGTTGAGTATGCAATAAAACATAACAATAATTCAAAGGCGGCATTAAAATATAAAACATCAAGACAGCAGATTAAGAGATGGCGTGACAGATATGACGGAACAGTGCAGTCACTGATGCCAAAAAGCAGAAGACCTAAAAGTCATCCAAATCAACATACTCAGGAAGAAATAGATTTAATTATGAAAAAATACAGGAGATTTTCATATGAAGGATTGGCACAGGTATATACCGAAGCTAGAAAACTGGGATACAGCCGTTCTTATGGAACTATGTGTAAAATAATAAGAAAAATCAGGGATAATAAGCCCAAAAAGCCTAAAAGGCTTTACAAAAGCACAAAAAAAGTGAAGCAGGCTACATATCCTGGGGAAAAGGTTCAGATAGACATAAAATATGTTCCAAGAGAATGCATATGTTTTGGAATGAATGACCAGAATTACTATCAGATAACGGCAATAGATGAGTATACAAGAAAGAGGGTATTAAGAATAGTGGATGAAAAAAGTACATACCAGACGACAAAATTTCTAGAAACGCTTGAAGCGGAGCTAGGCTTTAAAATAGAAAAAATACAAAGTGATAACGGCAGGGAGTTTACGAATGCAGAAAATGGCAAAAAGACACTATTTGAGTTAAAGCTGGAAGAACTAGGGATAGAATACATGACAACAAGACCGTATTCGCCGTGGCAGAATGGGAAAGTGGAAAGGAGCCACAGGCTAGACAGCAATTATTATTTAGGAAAAAGATTTAGAAGTCTAGAAGAATTAAGAAGGTCAGTAAAAAGATATTGCAGCAGATACAATAATATATCAAGAAAAGTATTAAATTTTAAAAGTCCAAATGAAATGCTGAAAGAATACAGGACAAACAATTAGGCTAAGACATTAGTAAGATAACTTTTCTATTTATTTTTAAAGTTTTTGTAACAAATGTTTGACAACTATACAACATTATAAACATGTAGTCACACATATGCTTTACAACTCCTAAATCATGAGAAATAAAAAGATAACTAAGCCCGAACTGCTCCTGAATGTCCTTCATATAATTCAAAACTTGTGCCTGAACTGACAAATCAAGTGCCGACACAGGCTCATCTGCAATAATCAGCTTAGGCTTTGTCGCAACAGCTCGTGCAATTCCCAGCCTCTGCCTCTGCCCACCAGAAAATTCATGCGGATATTTAAAAATATCTTCCCTATTCATTCCTACAATTTCCAGCAGTTCTGACACTCTCCTTTTTTCTTCATCTGGCGTCAAATTTTCAAAATTTCTCAAAGGTTCTGAAATTAAGTCAATTACTCTTTTTTTAGGATTTAAGCTAGATAACGAATCTTGAAATATCATTTGTACATTTCTACTATATTCACTTCTTCTATTTCTAAATTTTCTATCAATTTCTCTTCCCTCATAGATAATTTTACCGCTTTTTATTCTTTCCAGCCCAATTATCGCCTTTCCAATTGTAGACTTTCCAGATCCCGATTCTCCCACAAGTCCATAAGTCTTTCCTTTTTCAATAGTAAAACTGACTCCATCTACAGCATAGACATAATCAATTATTTTATTAAAAAATCCTCCACGAATAGGATAATGAACTTTTAAGTCTTTCACTTCAATAAAACTCATATTTTTGTTTATTCCCTTCTTTAATATTATTTGATAACCTAAATTTTAAAATATTTAATTTATTTTAATTAATAATTTTTATATTTTTTATTTTCAAAAAAATACAACATTTTTAATTTAATCATAACAAGTAATTTGTAAGGGCATGGCGTCTGATACCCTTACGTTAAAAGAAATTTGAAAATATAAAAGAAAAACTTATTATTATTATTATTCAAAAAATTTTAAAATTTTTTAATTTAAACTAACCTTCTAAGGTACGATTAGTTTATTTTTCAAAATGAAAATTTTTCCAGCAAGTACATCTTACAAAATGTTCTGGCTCAATTTCATGCAGCTTTGGATTTTTTTCATGTTCATTTTCCTTTATCCAAGGGATTCTTTTAGAAAATCGGCATCCTGTTCTCTCCATCTTAGTTATTGATGGAACAATTCCCTTAATTACATGCAGCTTTTCATGTTCATTGTCAAGCTGTGGAATTGAACTTAAAAGTGATCTTGTATAAGGATGCTTTGGATTGTCAAACAAGTCTTTTACATTTGCGATTTCTACAATTTCTCCAGCATACATAACCGCTACTCTGTCCGCCATTTCTGCAACCACACCCAGATCATGAGTAATCAATATAATTCCAGCATTTATTTCACTTTGCAAATTTTTTAACAAATCCAGTATTTGTGCCTGAATTGTAACATCTAATGCCGTTGTAGGCTCATCAGCTATGATGACTTCAGGCTTACATGAAAGCGCTATTGCAATCATAACCCTTTGCCGCATTCCTCCTGACAATTCATGTGGAAATTGTCTTGCTATACGTTTGGTATTTTTTATTCCAACATGATTTAATAATTCAAGAACACGTTCTTCCCTTTCTTTTTTAGACAATTTTGTATGATAAATCATTCCCTCTTCAATCTGATCTCCAATTCTCATAAGTGGATTCAAAGCCGACAATGGATCCTGAAATATCATCCCAATCTTATTTCCACGAATCTTATTGTATTCTTCCTCCCCAAGTTTTAAAAGATTTTTACCTTCAAAATTTATTTCTCCTTCAATCCTCGTATTATTCAGATTATGAAGTCCGATAATAGAAGTGGCAAGTGTACTTTTCCCACATCCCGACTCTCCTACTATTGCCAATATCTCATTTCTTCTAAGTTTTAATGAAACATTATCAACAGCTGGAAAATATTCATCTTTTATCCGAAAACTTGTAACAAGATTGTTAATTTCTATTAACGTTTCAGCTTTCTCCATATTCATCTCCTTCAAAAACTTTTTTTAAAATTTGTTTCATATCCATATTGTAGCACAAAATCAAATTTTTTACTCATTTTTTTTAAATTCATAATTTATATTTTAAATTTCTTATATAATAAAACTTATTTAAAACAAATTTAAGTATATTACTAATTTTCTTTTATGAACAGGAATACTTGGCTAGTTTACGACATTTTTAAAGACAGAGTAAAAAATATAGGGGCAAATAAATTTAATAAAATTTTTAATTAAC
>NZ_DBHIXN010000043.1:0-17035 GCF_057270615.1 Leptotrichia sp. | reverse complement strand
TGGAGAAGTGGCAGAGAGGCCGAATGCGCTCCCCTGCTAAGGGAGTATCCGGGCTAAAACTTGGATCGAGGGTTCAAATCCCTCCTTCTCCGCCATTTTTTTTTAATAAAGAAAATGAGTAAATATGCATCTGTAGCTCAATTGGATAGAGCGTCTGACTACGGATCAGAAGGTTATGGGTTCAACTCCTGTCAGGTGCGCCATTTTATAAAAATAATACAGTATTTACATAGTTTGAAGAGATTTAAAAATACCTTTGAAGATATTTTGGGGGTGTTTTTAAATCTCTTCATTTTTTTATTTTTCAAGCATTTCTATTAATTTATATTAAATCCCATTTAAAAAATAGAAATTATATTTTATTTATTTTTTTATGGCAAAGGATCAAGACCTCATGTTAAATAGAATTTATAATAAATCTATTGTTTTAATGGGGAATAGTATTATCTCCATTTTTGTCATTTTCTACTATATTTTTTGTAATTTTAAGTAATTTTTATATCTAAAATTTAGTTACATATTTTTTTTAAATTAAAGATATTTATTTTTCTTATTTACAAATACATCGTAACTTATTTCTGATTACTAAAAAGTATTTTTTAAAATTTTTTCTAGAAAATGCAAAAAAATATGGTAAAATAATAATGTGAAACATTTCTTCAAATTGGACACAAAAAGAAAACTAAAACTAGATTAAAGAAATGATAGCATAAGATATACAAGAATACTAAGTACATAATAAATTTAAAGAGGGTTAATTTTGGTTTCAAAAAATAAAAAGATGGAGGAATCAAAATGAAAAAATTATTTATAATTTTGACGTTAGCATTTGTTAGTGCTAATACATTTGCTGAAACATTGCATTTCAAAAATTGTAAGGAAGCTAGATCGAAAGGGTATAAAAACATCAAAAAGGGTGAACCTGGATATGCAAGACATTTAGACAGGGATAGAGATGGAGTTGCCTGTGAAAGCAAATAATTTATAAAATATAAATGTGATAATGAAAAAAGATGGAAAAAAATGGAAAGTCGATGATCAAAATAAAGATTTATTTGAAATACTTACTTTGGGGTTTTCAAAATTAGCGGATAGTATGAATGGAATATCTGAGCAAAAATAATCCTCTAATTGTTGAATAGAAATTTTTTATATTATAAAAATCAAGAATAGGAGGCTGTCTCATAATTCAAAAATAATTTTACTAACATAAATATTATATATTTTAAAAATCAATAGATATTATTTTTATTGACTCTATAAATATAGATTTATGATTTAGGAATTTTATTTATTTTGTGAAACGGCCCCTTTTTTTACTATTTCTATAATTTTATTTTCTTTGACAATATATTTTTTTTGTAGTAAAATTTACGCATTGAAAAAGTTTTGATTATTTTTAGAAGAAATTTTAATTTGAGATTTAGGAGGAAAAATGAAAAAAAGGACATTAGTTTTAGTGTCGCTAGTATTTACAATTTTAATATTTTTTATAGCTTGTGGGAAAAAAGATGCGAAAAATTTAAATACAAAAACAGGTAAAAAATATATTATTGCAGTAGATTTGATTTATCCGCCGTTTTCTTTTAAGGAGAATAATGTGGATAAGGGAATTGATGTGGATTTGATGAAGGCGGTGGCGAAAACTCAAGGATTTGAAGTGGAAATTCATCCGATGGATTTTGGTGGAATTATTCCTGCGATGGAATCTGGACAAATTGATGGTGCGATTGCGGGAGCGAATATTACAGAGGAAAGAAAAAAAGTTGTAGATTTTTCTGATCCATATTACGATACAGGAATTGTTGCGATAGTTCATAAAGATAATAACACAATAAAAACTGGAAAAGATTTGGTTGGAAAAAGACTTGCGGTTAAAAGTGGAACTGCAGGAGAAAGATATGTTCAAGAAAATTTGAAAGGGAAATCTGAAGTAAGAATTTATGATGATACAGTTTCAATGTTAAAGGCGGTTGAAAATAAACAGGCTGACGCGGGATTTGAAGATTTGCCAGTAGTTTTGTATACTTTAAATCAAGATCCAGATACGCAGCTAAAAGTTGGAACTGGGAAGTTGACAAATGTTGGAAACGGATTTATGGTAAAGAAAGGGACTCACAAAGAGTTGCTGGAAGAATTTAACAAAGGTTTGAAGACTTTAAGAAAAAATGGCGAATATCAAAAAATTGTGGATAGATACACTAAAGGTGGTAAAACTGCTGAAAAAGGCGGAATTGCTGGAGTTATTGATTCTTACAGGGGAATTTTGACTGGTTACGGACTAAAGTTTTTAAGAGGACTTGCAGTTACTATTTATATCACAGTTGTTTCATTGTTTTTTGCAACATTGATTGGTTTAGGGATAGGATATTTAAATTTTGTGCCGACAGATAAAAAAGGTTTTCATTCTAAAATGATAAAAGTTTCGCAATTTTTAGGAAAAGAATATATTGATTTAATAAGAGGAACGCCACTTATGGTTCAGACAATATTCTTTTATTTTGGAGTTGTGCCATTACTTCCAAAACTTTTAAAATTGATATTTCATTTGAGCAGTGAGCCAGGAATGCTGTCTCCTGAAGTTTCTGGAATAATTATAATTGCATTAAATGCTGGAGCATTTTTAGCTGAAATTTTTAGAGGCGGAATACAGGCGATTGACAAAGGACAAATGGAAGCGGCTAGAAGTTTGGGGCTTTCTTTTAACAAGTCGATGACCAAAGTAATTTTGCCACAGGCTATTAAAAATATGATTCCTGCCATTTTAAATCAGTTTATAAGTTCATTAAAAGATACTTCCTTATTAGTTGTAATTGGAGTGGCAGATTTGATGAAAGAAGGGCAAGTTGCTTATAAAACTAATTTTAAAACATTTGAAACGATGCTTATAGTTGCGGCAATTTACTATATAGTAATTAAATTATTGTCTAAATTGTTCAAGAAAGTGGAGGATAAGTTAAAAGTATGATTAAAGTAGAAAATTTGAAAAAAAAGTATGGAGATAATGTTGTTTTAAAAGATATAAGCCTTTATGTAGAAAAAGGGGAAGCGATAAGTGTGATTGGACCGTCAGGTTCGGGGAAAAGTACATTTTTAAGATGTATAAATGGGCTTGAAGAATTATCTGGCGGACATATTTGCGTGGATGAATTTGACCTTGCGGATAAAAATTTGAACATTGACAAATTTCGTGAAAAAGTTGGAATGGTTTTTCAAAATTTTAATTTATTTCCACATTTAACAGTTTTGCAAAACATAACTTTAGCTCCAGTAACACTAAAAAAAATGAGAAAGTCAGAAGCTGAAAAATTTGGAAAAGAACTGCTTGAAAAAGTTGGACTTTTAGATAAAGCTGATGTTTATCCATCAAGTTTATCTGGTGGGCAAAAGCAAAGAGTGGCAATTGCAAGAGCTCTCGCTATGAAACCAGAGGCGTTATTGTTTGATGAGCCAACAAGTGCATTAGACCCTGAGATGGTTGGAGAAGTTTTGAAAGTTATGAAGGATTTGGCTAAAGAAGGAATGACAATGATTGTCGTAACGCATGAAATGGGTTTTGCAAGGGAAGTTTGTGACAGAGTCATTTTTATGGCTGATGGTGAAATTGTGGAGCAGGGAAAACCTGAAGAAGTGTTTTTGAATCCAAAAAATGAGAGAACTAAGAATTTTTTGAAGGTATTGTAATATTATTCCCCATTTAAAAGTAAATATTAGGTTAAAAATATTTATAATATATTCGTTATTCAAATTGGGGTTAGTATAAAAATAGATAACTATGTAAATTTTAGAATATTTGTTTTATCAAATTCCAAATACATAATAGTTTCAAAACAAGTCTAATATTGTTTCTTATATTAATAAAAAAATTACTGAGTCTTCTTTTGGTAAAGAATTATTCAAATCTCAAACATAGTTTTCTTTTTTATATAATTTTATATTTTTATAAAATAATTAGAATATAATTTTTGTTATTTTAAATCAATATTATTATTAATTTTTTTATAAAAAATAAAATTAACAAAGTTAATTATTGGTAAATTCAAAACAAAAATCATAAAAAGTTTAGTTACAATAATACTAAGTTTTTTTAAAGAATAATAAATGTTAGATAATATGTTAATATAATTTTTTTATAAAAAACACTAATTATGAAGGGAATTTAATAATGGATCAAAATAATAATAAATTAAGAACTGTTCTTATAACAATTATAATTATTTTAATAATAGGGACAGCTTTTAGCATAGGATTTTATATTTTTACTGTTCAAAGTAAAATACAAAAGATGGAAAAGGAAAATGGGGAAAAGCCCAATATAGAGCAGGACTCTAATATGATTTCAATAAAATCTGTAAAGCCAGAAGTCAACAATAATCAAGAGGGAAAAACATACAGTAGCAATACTCAAAATAAACCAAAAACATTGTATGAAAATGCAATGATAAATAGAATGGCATCAGTTGAAAATGAATTAAATAGCTATACACTTGATAATACTTCTTCTTGTGATGAATATGTAAGTTATCGTGTATCTTTACATAACAAATGGGATAATGAATTAAATCAAATATATAAACTGCTAATGTCAAGCTATCCAGATTCACAAAAGAAATCTCTTAAAGATGAGGAAATAGCTTGGATAAAGGATCGTCAAAGAACAATGGATAGAATAAGAAGTGAAGCATCAGATGATTGTTCTGCAAATATAGAAATTGAGAATGGAGAAATCGATACAATAAAAGCAAGAGCAATAGAATTGGCAGAAAAATATGATAAATTGAATTAGTGGAGTTGATAGAGAAATGAAAATTTTTAACTGGAAGTCAGACGAAAAAGCTAAATCTAATAATGAGTTTGTAGAAGAGGATGAATTTGAAAAAACTGGAATGCCAGAAGAAGAAACCAAACAGGAAAATAAACCTGAACAGGTGGAAGAAATAAGAGATGAAAAAATGGATAAACCTATGGATGAAGAAAATGAAAAGGAAGAATATAAAGAAGAATTAGAATCAGAAATTCCTGAACAAGAGGAAATAAATAAGAATGATGATAGTAGAAGTGATAAAAATAAATTAGAAAAAATTTTGGAAAATATAGAAGATGTTAATGGAAAAATTGAAATGTTAAATGATTTATTTTTGAAAAAAATTCAAAGTATTGAATTTGAAAAAAAGACTACTGATAAACTTTATAAAGAACTTCAGGAGTATAAGAATGATATGTTTTTTCAGCTTATAAAACCAATTGTAATGAGCTTGATAAATATAAGAGAGAGTATGAAAAAAAATTTGAAAAGTTTTAGTGGAATGTCAGAAGAAGAAAAATCAGAAATGTTTCAAAGTTATATAGAAGAAATGGAAATTATCCTAGAAAATAATGATATAGAAATTTATGAAACAGATATAGAAAATGATAGTTATGTAGATGTAAAAAAACAAAAAATAATAAAAAAAATAGAGACACCTTATGAACAGTTGCATGGAAAAATAGAAAATATTTTAAGTAGCGGATATAAATATAAAGATAAGATTATTTCACCAGAAAAAGTAGAAGTAAATATTTATAAAAAACCAAAAGAAGATTTGAAGGGAGAATAAAATGTCAAAATATGTATTTGGAATTGATTTGGGAACGACATATTCATGTATAGCACGTGTTGATGATACTGCAAGAGCGGAAGTAATCAAAAACAATGAAGGTGAGAATATTACACCATCTGTAGTTGCATTTGAAGGAGATAATGTAATTGTTGGAAATGATGCAAAGGCTGAAGCAGTTTTGAATCCAGACACAACTTCTATGTTAGTAAAAACATTAATGGGGAAAACAGATTTTGCAATTAGATATAATTATGAAGATAAGACTCCAGAAGAAATATCATCATATATTTTAAGAAAATTAGCAAAAGATGCTTCAGAACAGCTAGGAGTGGAAGTTAAAGATGTCGTAATAACTTGTCCAGCCTATTTTGGTACAGCAGAACGAACAGCAACCAAAAATGCAGGAATAATAGCAGGATTAAATGTGTTGGAAATTATAAGTGAACCTACAGCAGCAGCATTATATTACGGATGTGCAAAGGAGCAAAATGAAAAGACAATTTTGATATATGACCTTGGTGGAGGAACATTTGATGTTACAATTATGAGAATAAGTTCTGATAAAATTGAAGTTATTTGCTCAGATGGAGATCATGATTTAGGTGGAAGAAACTGGGATGAAGTTTTAATAAGATATTTAGCTAATCAATTTACAGAAAATGTTGGAGCTGAAGTTGAATTTGATGAATATGCAATACAAGATTTGAGATTAAAGGCTGAAAAGATGAAAAAACAGCTGACTTCAAAAAATCAAGCTAGTGATATGCTGGAAGTAAATGGGAAAAGATCAAAAATTTCTGTAACAAGAGAAAAATTTGATGAAATAACTTCTACATTGCTTTATGAAACTTTAAATAAGACGAAGGAAGCTATTGAGGTGGCTAAAAATAAAGGATACCAAAAAATTGATGAAATACTTTTAGTTGGTGGTTCTACAAGAATGCCGCAAGTAAAAAGCATGTTGACAGAAAACTTCAAAGAATCTGAAATAAAAATTCTTGAGCCAGATGAAGCTGTTGCCAAAGGAGCCGCTATTCATGCTGTAAATGTTTACGTAAATAATCAAAAGAGTCTTGCAGGTCATGATTTTAATTCTGATGAGGAAGTGAAAGTATCAGTTAATGGAGATGAAAAGGAATTAAGTGCAAGTGATTATAAGGAAGATTTGTCAGTATCGCCTGAAATGATGAGTATTGGTGGAGCTGCTAGACAAATTGTAATAGCTACAACGAAAAGTTTTGCAATAAAGATAATTCATAACAATGAAGAAAAATGTTACAATATGATAGTAAAAAATGAACCTATGAATAATGGATTTGTAACTGTTTCTCAAATTTTTGGAACTAATGTCAATAATCAGAGTACAGCAAATATAGAGATTTATGAAAATGATTATATGGATGAATATTTTAATGTTGATGATGATTTAAAAATTGGGGAAGCAATATTGGAACTTCCTGCGGGACTTTCACAAGGGGCACCAATTGAAGTTACATTGAAATTGAATAAAGAAGGAATCCTGGATGTTAAAGGAGTAGATAAAACTGGAAATAGAGAAGTAAATGTAAGAATGGAAACAAAAGGTGTAATGTCAGAAGAAGAATTAGAAAAAATAAAACGACGTTCACAAGGAATAGTAGTTCTATAAGTTCCAGTTAATTAATGGCTTATTCAATAATTTTATAATTTTAAAAAATTTGGTAAAGGGTCTTTTGTTTTTGAAAATAGAAGTAGTTTTTGAATAAGTTAAATTTATAAGTTACAACTAAACGTAATTAAAATTACTCAAATTTCTTTTATTAATTCTGTTTTATATTTTTTGAAAAATTATAAATGTAATTTAGAGAAGTTTGAGTATATTTTAATTGGGAAAAATATTTTCAAGAAATCATGGGAGAAAAGAAATGGCAGATAGAAATAGAATTGAATATAACTGGTATGAAATACTTGGATTGGAATATTATCCAGTAGCAGAAGAAAATGAACTTAGAATAAGAGATAAAATAGAGGAAAAAAGAAAAGAATGGCTAAGAAAAGAAACCGATCCGTTAAATGGGACAAAATATAAAAATTATGGTGAACTTCTAAAACATGGCGTAATAGAAAGAGATATGTTCGACAGCATAAAAAGAAGAGAATTAATACTAGATGCACAAAATAAGTTATTTGAGCCAATAGATAAATTTTTGAAGTATTTTGAAGGAAGTATAATTACATCGAAAAAAATAAAAGAAATAGCTAGCAAGACTAAAAGAGAAGAAGGATTGATAAAAAAAAGAATTGAAGAAAATGGTAAAATAGAATTGTATGATGAAAAAGTATACAAAAACTATTGTGAGTATATTAATAGAAAATATGAATTTCTGACAGTTGAGCAAAATCTGAAAATATTGAACAAAAATGATTTATATGAATTTCTTGATTCTGAAAATATAGATGTGGAAAGATTGAGCGTAGAGGGAATTGTTGGAGCAATTAGAGAAAGAAGAAAAGATTTGATTAAGTCTGATAATGAAACTTCAGCTAAGAAAAAATTATTTACTGAATGTGAAAAGATATTTGGAAATAATGGAAAGAGGAATGAATATAATGAATATTTGAAATATTTAAAATACATAAATGTAAAAAAAGAATTGGAAGAAATAAAAGCAATTTATGAAGTTACTGATAAACAAATTTCAAATGATAAAAGTGACAATTTTAATAATATAAAAAATATATTGAATAGCGAAAGGGAAGCAAAAAATATATTTATAGGATTTTGTGAAGCAAATAAAATACCTTATAATATTTCAAAAAGCTCAAATAATACAAACAGACCACAAAATACATATAGAAATGATAATAATGAGCCCAAAAGATTAAGTGAAGCTGCATGTGAAAGGGCTTTAAATGCTATAGAAAATTTTAGATTTAACGAAGCATTAAAATGTTTGGATGAGGCAAAGTATTATTGGCCAGGAAATCCACGGATAGAGATGATAAGAAAAAGAATGAATGAAAAAGCTGGAGCAAATTCTAATAATAATTATGCTAATAATAGTCAAAATAGAAATAATTACAATAATCCAAATGGAAATGCTGCTGCTAATAATAATAGCGGGACTAATGCTATATTAATAGTTATCGGAGTAATACTTTTTATAATAATGGCAGTTATGATATTTTTAACAATGAAAAATTTATTACCAAATTTTTCTAAGAATAATTATTCATCAGAAAGAACTCAAAGTGGAGATAATTACTCGAAAGAAAAGAGTCTGGCTTCAGAAAACAATGAAAATACCGTACCACCTGTAGATCCTAATCATGAAACAATAAATGGATATACTTATTTAAAAGATGATGGAAAAGGATCAACATTTTCAAGAAGAGATCTTGGATATGAAGAAGGAATGATAGGTGTGAGTGATAATTCATCTGCTTATGAAAATATTAAAACAGAATATTGTAATGCAGTTAATGAGATTGAAAAAGTTGACAAAGGTATAGTTCCTGGAACAGATATTCCATTTAGACAGGCTACATATACAGAAATTGACGATGCATATAAGGAATACTTACAGAAAATAGCACAAATGAGACAAGTCGTTTTCTTGTTAAATAATGGGAATGACAGTGTAATAGAGCCAGAATCTGGATGCTTTTATAAAGGAACTCGTTGGAATACGGCAAATTCCAAGTACAAAACAAAACAATTTGAAAGAGATGAAATAGTTGATTATTATAATAACTATGGGAATCAATATTAAATAAAAGTGTTCGTAATTTTATTTGAATAGATAGTATTTAAAGAAATTTGAGTATACTTTAATTAGAAAAAATATTTTAGATAAATATTTAGTAATGAATTAAAGGAGAAAAAGAGATGTCAGATGGAAATAAAATTGAATATAACTGGTATGAAATACTTGGACTGGAGTATTATCCAGCTGCTGAAGAAAATCAAGAGAAAATAAAAGCTAGAATAGAGGAAAAAAGAAGGGAATGGCTAAGAAAAGAAACAGATCCTTTAAATGGTACAAAATATAAAAATTATGGTGAACTTCTAAAACATGGCATAATAGAAAGAGATATGTTCGACGGCATAAAAAGAAGAGAATTAATACTAGATGCACAAAATAAGTTATTTGAACCGATAGATAAATTTTTAAAATTTTTTGAAGGAAGTATAATTACATCAGAAAAAATACAAGAGATAGCAAATAGGACCAAGAGAAAAGAAGATTTGATAAAAAAAAGAATCGAAGAAAATGGTAAAATAGAATTGTATGATGAAAAAGTATACAAAAACTATTGTGAGTGTATTAATAGAAAATATGAATTTTTGACAGTTGGACAAAATTTGAAAATATTGGATAAAAAGGATTTGTACGAATTTTTGAACTCTGAAAATATAAATGTGATAAACTTGAATGAAGAAGAAATTATTGAGGTGATTAAAGAAAAAAGAAAAGATTTGATTAAGTCTGATAATGAAACTTCAGCTAAGAAAAAATTGTTTACTGAATGTGAAAAAATATTTGGAAATAGTGGAAAAAGAAATGAATATGATAAATATCTGGAATATTTAAAATATATAAAAGTAAAAAAAGAATTGGAAGAAATAAAAGCAATTTATGAAGTTACTGATAAACAAATTTCAAATGATAAAAGTGACAATTTTAATAATATAAAAAATATATTGAATAGCGAAAGGGAAGCAAAAAATATATTTATAGGATTTTGTGAAGCAAATAAAATACCTTATAATATTTCAAAAAGCTCAAATAATACAAACAGACCACAAAATACATATAGAAATGATAATAATGAGCCCAAAAGATTAAGTGAAGCTGCATGTGAAAGGGCTTTAAATGCTATAGAAAATTTTAGATTTAACGAAGCATTAAAATGTTTGGATGAGGCAAAGTATTATTGGCCAGGAAATCCACGGATAGAGATGATAAGAAAAAGAATGAATGAAAAAGCTGGAGCAAATTCTAATAATAATTATGCTAATAATAGTCAAAATAGAAATAATTACAATAATCCAAATGGAAATGCTGCTGCTAATAATAATAGCGGGACTAATGCTATATTAATAGTTATCGGAGTAATACTTTTTATAATAATGGCAGTTATGATATTTTTAACAATGAAAAATTTATTACCAAATTTTTCTAAGAATAATTATTCATCAGAAAGAACTCAAAGTGGAGATAATTACTCGAAAGAAAAGAGTCTGGCTTCAGAAAACAATGAAAATACCGTACCACCTGTAGATCCTAATCATGAAACAATAAATGGATATACTTATTTAAAAGATGATGGAAAAGGATCAACATTTTCAAGAAGAGATCTTGGATATGAAGAAGGAATGATAGGTGTGAGTGATAATTCATCTGCTTATGAAAATATTAAAACAGAATATTGTAATGCAGTTAATGAGATTGAAAAAGTTGACAAAGGTATAGTTCCTGGAACAGATATTCCATTTAGACAGGCTACATATACAGAAGTTGATGATGCTTATCGAGAATATTTACAGAAAATTGCACAGATTAGACAAGTAGTAATTTTAGCAATAGCAAATGAGGATATGGAAAATGAAGCAGGTTGTTATTATAAAGGAACTCATTGGAATAATGCAAATTCGCAGTATAAAGCAAAACAATTTTACAATGATGAAATAGATAATTATTATAATAGTCATAGTAATCAATATTAAGAATAAGAGAATTTATAAATGTATATACAAGTTTATTTGGAGATTTATTGCTGTATTAGTACTCAAAAATTGTATTTTTTACTTTACCTAAAAAAATTTTTATTTGACTTATATTTTCTAGCATTGTATAATAAACTTATGTTCATAAAAGTGGAGAGTTAAAAAACTGAGCCATAAATAAAAAATACATAAAAGAAAGAGGTGAAAATTTATGGAAAATGCTATGAAAAGCTTTGGAGAAAATGTCTTTAGAGACAGTAATCTTAAAAAAAGAGTTTCCAAGGCTGTTTTCAAAGAGTTTAAAGCATCGCAGCTTGGGGAGATGGAGTTGTCAAAAGAGACTGCTGAAGTTATTGCAAATGCTATAAAGGACTGGGCAACTAAAAGAGGAGCAACTCACTACTGCCACTGGTTTCAGCCATTAACAGACTTAACAGCTGAAAAACACGATTCATTTTTGGAACCAACTGAAAGTGAAGAATTAATTTATAAATTTTCAGGAAGCAATCTGATAAAAGGTGAACCTGACGCCTCATCATTTCCGAATGGTGGACTTCGTAGCACATTTGAAGCAAGAGGATACACTATTTGGGACACAAGTTCATATCCATTTATAAGAGAAAATAAAAATGGAGTTACATTATATATTCCAACTGCATTCATTTCATTTACAGGTGAAGCACTAGATAAAAAAGTTCCTTTGTTAAGAACAATGAAATATATAAGTGAACAGTCTTTAAGAGTTCTAAGAGCATTAGGGAATACAACCTCAAAACATGTATTTAATACACTTGGAGTAGAACAAGAATATTTTTTAGTAAAAAAAGAGCTATTTGAAAAAAGAGATGACTTACTTCTTACTGGTAGAACTCTGTTTGGAGCTCCAGCACCAAAAGGTCAAGAATTAAATGATCATTATTTTGGAAAAATTAAAGATAAAGTAATTAACTTTATGAGTGATGTTGATGTAGAATTGTGGAAATTAGGAGTTCCGTCAAAAACTAGACATAATGAAGTTGCACCAAATCAATTTGAAGTAGCTCCATTATTTTCAGTAGCAAATCTGGCTTCAGACCAGAACCAGATTATAATGGAAACAATTGAAAAAACTGCATTAAAACATGGATTAGTCGCATTGCTTCACGAAAAACCTTTTGACGGAGTAAATGGTTCAGGAAAACATAACAACTGGTCACTTGGAACAGATGACGGAAAAAATTTATTCAGTCCTGGAAAAGATCCTAAGACAAATACAGAATTTTTAATTTTTACATCTGCAGTAATTGAAGCTGTTGACAGATACTATCCAATGTTAAGATATGCGACTGCAACTGCAACAAACGACCATAGACTTGGAGGACATGAAGCACCTCCAGCAATTATTTCAATTTTCTTAGGTGAAGAATTAACAACAATTTTAGATAATATTGCCAACAAAAAAGATGCACCTGTGTCAGAAGCTTCAGAAGTAAACTTGTCAGTTGACGTACTTCCAACATTTAGTATGGATTCAGGAGATAGAAACAGAACTTCACCATTTGCATTTACTGGAAACAAATTTGAATTTAGAATGCCAGGTTCAAGCTCAACTCCAGCAACAACAGCGGCAGTAATTAATGCAGCAGTTGGAAAAGTTTTGTCTGAATATGCTGACAAATTGGAAAAGGCAACAGAAAAGACATTACCAAAAGCAATAAATGAAATTATTGCAAATGCTTATAAAAAGCATCACAGAATTATCTTTAATGGAAACGGATACAGTGAAGAATGGGTTAAAGAAGCCAAGAGAAGAGGGCTTACAAACGAAGTTTCTGCAAACACAGCACTTAGAAAAATGGTTGACCCAGAAATTCTAAAATTAGTAAATGAAATAGGAATGCTTTCAGAACAAGAATCAGAAGCAAGATACAATGCCTATGCTGAAAGATACGTAAAACAGCTTAGTATCGAATCAAGAACATTAATTGATATTGTAAATAAAAATATTTTATCATCTGGATTAAAATATGCGGATTTATTAGCTGATCATATTGAAAAAAATTCAAAATATGGAAAAGCACTTATTAAAGAACAGGAAGAAATATTAAAAGATTTATTATTAAATATTATGACTTTGAGAAAAGAAGTAAAATCGCTTGAAAAAGAAATTAACATAGTTAAAAATGAAAAAAATCTTGCAGTACAGACAGACTTGGCAAAAGAAAAATTAGTAGCAGGACTGGAAGCATTGAGAGTTCCTTGTGATAATTTAGAAAAAATTATTAGTAAGGAATATTGGGATTTTCCAACTTATACGGATTTATTGTTTAAATTATAAACTAAATTATGGAAAGAGCAGGGATTTTATAAGTCCTTGCCTTGTTTAATTTATAAATTTAAAGGCTGTATTGAGAAAGTTAGATTTTTGTTAGATGATATTTACAAAATTATCAAATTAAGTTTAAAAAATAATAAATAAAAGGAAGGGATTGAAAAATGATTTTTTTAAAATCGTTGGGAAGTATTTTTCCCATCATTGTTATGATTGCAATTGGTTATATTTTGAAAAAAAGACACTGGTTTCATCATACATTTAGTGAAAATGTGTCAAAACTTATAACAAATGTGGCTTTGCCTTGTTCAATATTTTATTCAGTTTTAAAATATTTAAATATGGATGCTCTAAAGGAAGTGTCAAATCGTTTGATTTTTACATTTGCTTCAGTGATTATTGGATATGTTGCAGCTTTTGTAGTTATAAAAATAGTCAAAATGCGAGATGGAAGACGTGGGGTATTTTATAATGCCGTAGTTAATGCAAATACAATATTTATTGGACTTCCGCTGAATATGGCTCTTTTTGGAGAAGCAGCTTCAAAGTACTATTTAATGTATTACATTACTAATACAGTGTCAATATGGACTTTGGGATATATGCTTTTGGCAAATGACCCAGCTAGCGGAGGAAGCAAAGATGGAAAAGGTGGATTTAATTTAAAAAAATTATTGTCGCCACCACTTATTGCCTTTGTTATTGCCTTTATTGTGCTTCTTTCAGGAATAAAAGTTATGACTCCAATTGTGGAAACTACTAAATATCTTGGAAGTATTGTAACACCACTTGCTTTACTATATATTGGGATTGTGTTGGCAGATGCGGGTCTTCATAGTATTAAATTTGATTTGGATACAAATTTAGCTTTACTTGGAAGATTTGTATTTTCTTCAATTGTTATGATTTTACTTTTAAAAATTGCGGGACATTATGTGCATTTAAATGATTTGGAAGTAAAAACTTTTGTAATTCAGTCAGCAGCACCTGTGTTTGCAGCATTGCCTATTTTAGTAAATGAAACTGATGGAGATATTGGATATTCTACAAATGTAGTTACTACAAGTACTATTTTATTTATATTAGTTGTACCAATTTTAATGAGTATACTTAATGTAATTCATATTTAATTTAATTTAAAATTTAGAAAATCATTAATTTGATTTTCTTTTTTAGTGATTAAAGTATTAATTAAACTTATACTATAATAAATCTGATTTAGAACTGAGCTCAAAAGTTATGACTATTTTATTCAAACCCCAAAGTTTAATATTTTTTTAACAGTCCAATTTTAAATAGAATTGAGTATATTTTCCGTTTAAATAGCAGATTGTTAAAGGATTAAGAACTCTTGTAAAAATAAATAAAATATAATTTTTGTTATTCAAATAGTAGTGCTGCCTGTATTATTAACCTTGAAATTAATAATAAAATATGGTAAACTCTTACTAAAGAATATAAGTTTGAATAAAATAATTATAACCTTTGAGTTTGATTTAAGAATAATTTTAGTATAGTAATTACAGATTTTAGGAGGAGAAGTGAAAAAATTAATAATAATACTTGCTTTATTAGTATCAGGAATTTCATTTTCAAGCACAAATGCAGATACGAAAAAAAATATGTGTAAGTGGATTAAAAATCCAAATATTTATGTATCTAAAGAAATTGAGCTTATAAGTCATTCACAATTAAATGGAAATATTTATTGTGATGTTGAAAATGATTATATGACATATTACGTTGGAATAGGTAATATGGAAATTGGATTAGTTTACAATTTTAAGGAAAGAAAAGAACTTTCTTATGAAAATATTTTTAATATATTAGGTGATTTTCAATCTGACATCTTAAAATTGCTACCTAATAACATACCAGAAAAATACGAAAAAAATAAACCTAGATATTATACTTTTAGACTTTATGTTTACGATGCTAAGAGAAAAGATATATTTATGCTGTTTAAATATATTTTTGACACTAGTAAGCCTGATGGAGATTGGAAAATTTATTATAACAACGAAATCTTTTCAAAAACAAGTGAAAATATGCAACGAGTTTTGAAAAATGCTGGATATCTTCCAACAGAAGATATTGTGTATTAATTAAGGGGATTTATGGAACTAATTTTAGAAGAAGATATAAGATACAAGACAAGAATAAATGATTTTGGAGTTGAGCCTATAAATAAGCGAATTATAACGACAGGAGAAAAGTTAATATATTTTAATAAGAAAAAATTTGAGAAAGAAAGTGGCGGAAAAGTAAAAAATTGTGAAGTTATAAAATATATAAAAGAAAAAAATCAATTATTTGTTTCTAGTATATTTTTTGTTTCTACTCCAAACGGGAAAGTATATAAATGTGATGGGAATAAAAAAAAAATAGTAGAATTAGTCTTTGATATGGGAGATATAATCCAAGTAATGAATTTTATAACAAGTGGAAGAATTGTATATATAAGAGATAATATTCTTTTTTCTTATGATGTCTATACAAAAGAACTAATTTCTACAAAACTTTCCAAATGTAAAAAAAGTGGAGATTATAAAATATTTACAAGTGGAGAAAACGTTATAATTAAATTTAGGGAAAATCATAAGCAAATAAACATAATAAGTATCTTTGAAAACAGATTAAAAAAAATACTTGAATTAAAAACAGAAAATAATCACACATACTCAAAAATAGTTGGACTTCAGTATTTTGCAGGAACAGAAGATGGTGAGGTTGAAATATGGAATATTTTGGATCGGGAGCTTTATAATTCAATAAAAATTTCTGATAAAAAAATAACATATATTGAAGAATTTGAAGGAAAATATTTTATCGGACTTGAAAATGGAGAATTGATAATTACAGATGTAAAATTTAATATTTTAAAACAGGAAAAAATATTAAAAGAAAGAATTGTGAAAATTTGTGTTATTGAAAATGAAATTTATGTAATGGGATGTGAAAACGAAAATAGAATAGTGAAATATAGAATAGCTTTGTAAAATTGTTATATTAAAAAATCTTTTTTGATTCTTTTTTCAAAATATTTATCAATTGATTTTTTCTGCTTTTTCTAAATATTCATGAATTTTGTTTAGTTTAGGAAGATAAAAAATTAAATTCACAGTTATTAATTTAACTGTGTTTTTTCTTTTTTTAGTAAGAGATGATATTTCTACTTTTCAAATAGAGTTTAACATCAAAACTATTAACTTTTAACACTTTTCTTTTTAGATTTGAACTTTGGAAACTTTGCTCTCTTTTGAAAAAAATTCGTAAACGATCGCCTTACATTCAATTGAGCATTTGAAAGTGCCAAGCTGTCCACTTCTTTTAGAAATTTATTTTCACTTTTCAAACTAGCAGGTGTAATTATTTTATTTTTTCCAGTTTCTTCATAAAATTTATTCGCAGTAT
>NZ_DBHIXN010000042.1:0-17573 GCF_057270615.1 Leptotrichia sp. | reverse complement strand
AGGATTTAACCTTGCACCATCTAGTATATTTTTTCTGCTTTCGCCACCATCACACCTATACCATATATTCTCACTTAGGTATTATGTTGTGGTTATACTAGCTTTAAGAGTTCCCAGCAATTCAGTTTCTTTGTTGCACGGTTTTGCTCCGTGTCTACATACAAGTTTCCCTATATGCTTACTAAAATCTTCGTGCAATTTATCTCACGACTAAAAGTTGCGAGTGTTCTTGCACTATTTAATAAAACGGATATTTTTTTTCAAGCAAAACTGCCACATTCCTCAATACTTCTAAATCAATATTTTCAGAAAACAATGCCGAAAGCCTAAAACACGTTGTTCTCCCTTCACTAATTATCGAAGAATACGTTTTTGCAAAGGCATCTAACTCATACCAGATTTTTTCATTTTTCACTTTTCCCTCCTTTCTTATTTTTTTATTTAGTTATTTGTAAAAGTCTAAAAATGCAATAAACACAGTATTTTTATGCTTGATTTTTCTTGTTTTTCTCCGCTTCCTGACAAGGGGTCTTGACCCCTTGCGATTACAAATACCGCTATTATTCAATATTTATCGCTTTTACTTTTATATTTTTTTATTAATTATTCACATTAAATACACTCAACATTATTTTTCTAAATATTTTTTTAACTTTTCAAAATTTTTCTTTGCTTCTTCATATCCAATATTATAAACTTTCTGCAATTTATCACGATTTTTTTCAATTCTTCCCAAAGTCAATGGAACTGACGGCTGAATTACAAAAATTTTTCCCTTTTTCTCCAAATCATAAATATGATCCAAAGTCGCATTATATCGACTATATCTTGTCTTCATAAGCTCCACAAATTTAGGATATTTTCTATATCTTATTGCTGAAATTGTCCCTAATCTACTTTGTTTTTTGCGATAATTTTTATCTCTTGTCAACACGACAATATTTTTGGTATTTCCCTTTTTTATTGAATAATCTAAAGGAATCGGATCAGAAACTCCTCCATCCAAATAATTTTTTCCATTTAATTTAACAAGTCTTGACAAAAACGGAAGTGAAGCCGATGCCCTTAAAGTATCAATTTCTTTTATTGCATCTTTAACCACAGGGTATTCTGCCTCTCCAGTTTCGCAGTTTGTAATGACTGCTTGAAATTCTGTTTTACTATTTTTAAAAGTTTCATTATCAAACGGATTATATTTTTCAGGAATATCGTGATAGGCATACTGCTCCTCAAAAAAATCTCCCGTCTTTAGCAAATTATAAAAACTTGCATATTCTCTTTTATTTATATGATCAGCGATTGCATCAAACCCTCTTTTATACTGCTTTGAAACATAGCTTGCACCCAATGCCGCTCCAGCTGACACCCCAATTAGATTATCTACTTCAATATTTTTTTCCAGAAAAAAATCTAAAACTCCTGCTGTAAAGATTCCTCTCATTCCTCCACCTTCCAGAACTAACCCAATTTTTTTATCCATCATTTTCATCCCTTTCAATTTTATTTTACATTATTATACACCTATTAATTGTATTTTTCTACTTTTTTTAATAAACTTTTTTATAGTTCGTATTTAAATATTTACAAAAAAAAGACTGAGCAGCTCACTCAGTCCCATTCAATCTATTTTTTAATCTCGTTATCATTTTTAGTCAATTCAGAAAACGCTGTCGCAATACTTGCTAAATTTTGCATATTACTTGGAATAATAATCTTTGTAGCTTTTCCATCGGCAACTTTTTCAAACGCTTCCAATCCTCTTAAAGATAAAACTTTTTCATTTGGTGATGCTTCATTTAACAATCTCAAGGCTTCTGCTTTTGCTCTTTGAACTGACAAAATAGCTTCTGCCTCCCCTTCTGCTTCTTTTATCTGTTGTTCCTTCTTAGCTTCAGCTCTCAAAATAGCAGCTTGTTTTTCTCCTTCAGCAACTAATATTGCAGCTTCTCTTTTTGCTTGTGCTTCCAAAATATTAGCTCTTTTTTCACGTTCAGCCTTCATTTCCTTTTCCATTGCAACACGAATATCCGCTGGTGGCAAAATACTCTTTAATTCCACACGATTTACTTTTATTCCCCACGGATCTGTTGCATCGTCCAGTTCCTGACGCATTTTTGTGTTAATGACATCTCTTGAAGTCAAAGTTTGGTCTACTGTCATGTCTCCAATAATATTTCTTAATGTCGTAGCTGTCAAATTTTCTATTGCTGAAAGAGGACGTTCTACTCCATAAGTATACAATTTTGGATCAGTTATTTGAAAATAAACGACTGTATCAATTTGCATTGTGGCATTATCTTTTGTGATAACTGGCTGAGGCGGAAAATCCACAACTTGTTCCTTTAGTGATACACTTCTCGCAATTCTGTCAAAAAACGGATTCAAAAAACTAAGTCCCGAACTTAAAGATCTGTCATATTTTCCCAATTTTTCCACAATAAGCACACGTGATTCAGGCACAATTTTTATTGATTTAAAAATATAAATCAATGCAATTACAATGAGAATTACTACTAATGGTAAAGCCCACATAATATTACCTCCTATTTTTTATTTTTATAATTACTTATTTTTCCTAAAATTATTTTATTTCCTCTAAATCCTTTAATTTTTACAATTTCTCCACTTGATAATATTTCTTCACTAATTCCAGTCCAAATAGAGCCTTTAAACTTTACTTCGTATTCTTTTTCAATTTTTCTAGTATCAACCACTTTTTCAATTTTTACATTTGTTCCTTTCATACTTGCATCAAAATTTGTCTTTCTTTGCAACTCGATATATCTTCTCAAAACTGGACGTGTAAAAATCAAGAAAATTATTGAAAGCACAGCAAATATTAAAAATTGCATAAGCGAATCTCCAATAAAATTTGAAATAAGCATCACAATTAAAGCTGAAATAGCAAACCAAATTGTTACAAGCCCTGGAATAATTATTTCCAAAATCGCCAATATTCCTGACAAAACTGCCCAAAATAATGCTCCCATTTTAGATTCTCCCTTTCTTCAACTACTAAAATTATAGTAAAATTGATTTAAAACTGAACTCAAAAGTTATGACTATTTTACTCAAATCCTAAATTTATATAATTTTTAATAGTTTAATTTTAAATGGATTCAAGTATATAATCATTTATAAAAGTCTAAAAATTCTAATAAATTTAATATTTTTAAATTTTGGTTATAAAGTTTTAGAGTCCTGAAAATCCTACACCAATATTAATTGAATTTTTTCCTTTTCCATCTGTACTGCTACAAGCAGTAATAGCAAATAAAACTATCGCTATAACAAATATTTTTTTCATAAAAATATCTCCAATCTTTAAAAATACATTCCAACTCCACCGTGTAATCCGCCAGGTCCAACTCCCACTCCTACAGATAAGCAAGAACTCAAGGCTAGTGCCATTAAAACTAATATTAACAACTTTTTCATATTTCCTCCATTTAAATTTATTTTTTTACTTAAAATATACTACTTAAAATATTTACTAATTTAATAATTTTTTACCTTCACAAAAAAACAAAATATTTTGTTTCACGATATTCTTATTTTGATACTCCAAAACTCTTATAACCATTAATTTGCTTTCACTTTTAAAAACAAGAGATTCTTGATAGATTTATAGATTTTGTAAAAAAATTATTTATATAAGTTCATTGATTCTCTTAATTTTGCAATTTTACTTTCAAGCTCTTCTTTAATTCTCTTTTCTTTTTCCACAGCTTCAGGTTTTGCCCTTTTAACAAAATTTTCATTAGATAATTTGTTTAAAGTTTTATCCAAGTCCTTTTGAGTTTTTTCAATACTTTTTTCAAGTTTTTCAATTTCTTTATCTAAGTCAATCAACTCTGCCAGCGGAACATAAATTTCAGTTGTATCAACTAGTCTGAATCCTACAAGTTTTGGAATTTCTGCATTAAATTCATATTTTTCAACATTTGCCAATTTATCCAATATTTTGGCATTATTTTGCAAAATATTTTTTTCGTTTTCATCAACTGTTTTGAAAATAACTTCAATTTTTTTAGATGGTGAAACATTTGCTTCTCCACGGATATTTCTAATTGCAGAAATAATTTCTTTTAGATAATCAAATTCCTTTTCAGCATCAATGTTTACAAACTCTTTTTCTTCTTTTGGAAAGTCCGATAACATAATTGTTTCTTCACCAGTTTGTAATTTTTGCCAAATTTCCTCAGTAATAAAAGGCATAAATGGATGCAGCATTTTTAATCCCTTATCAAGGACATGTCTTAAAACCCATTGTGCAGCAACCTTATCACTACCTTCTTGTCCATAAACCCGTGTTTTGGCAATTTCTACATACCAGTCACAAAAATCTCCTCTAAAAAATTCATAAGCTAATTTTGCAGCAGCATCTAATTCATATTTATCCATATTTTCATTAATTAATTTTGCAGTAGCCTGTAATTTTGATAAAATCCATTTATCTTCAAGTTTAAATTCTAAATTATCTGAAGTTGTTGAAATATCAAAATCTTCTAAATTTGATAATACAAATCTTGACGCATTCCAAACTTTATTTGCAAAAGTTGAACCCATTTCAATTAATTTTTCTGAAAAATGTATATCCTGCCCTTGTGAAGTATTGTATAAAAAGCTAAATCTTATTGCATCTGCTCCGTATTTTGCTATTAAATCAAGCGGATCAGGTGAATTTCCTAAAGATTTACTCATTTTTCTTCCTTTATCATCTCTTATGATTCCATGCAGATATACATAGCTAAACGGAATTTCATCGTTTATATATAGACTCATCATAACCATTCTAGCTACCCAGAAAAATAAAATATCTGCTCCTGTTACTAACGCATTTGTTGGAAAGAATTTTTCTAAATCTGGAGTTTTGTCAGGCCATCCTAATGTTGAAAATGGCCATAATGCCGATGAAAACCAAGTATCAAGCACATCTTTTTCTTCTCTTAGACTTACATCTTTTCCAAATTTTTTACGTGCCTGCTCTTTTGCCTCTTCCATACTTTTTGCCACAAAAATTGTTCCATCTTCTGAATAATAGGCAGGTATTCTATGTCCCCACCAGACTTGACGTGAGATTGTCCAGTCTCTTATGTTTTCCAGCCAGTTGTAATAAACTTTTTCCCATCTTTTTGGAGTAATTTGTATTTTCCCATTTTTTACAACTTCTAACGCTCTTTTTGCAAGCGGCTTCATTTTTACAAACCATTGAGTTGAAACTCTTGGTTCAATGATTGAGTCACATCTGTAACAATGTCCTACAGCGTGGCTGTGTTCTTTTGTCCCAACTAGCAATCCTTCAGCCTCTAAATCAGCCAAAATCGCTTTTCTAGCAGCAAATCTTTCTAATCCTTCGTATTTTCCACCATTTGAATTTACATGTGCATCTTCAGTAAAAATGTTTATAAATTCAAGTCCAGTTCTTTTGGCTACTTCAAAGTCGTTAGGATCGTGCGAAGGTGTCATTTTTACTACCCCTGTACCGAATTCCATATCTACATACTCATCTGCAACAATCGGAATTTCTCTATTCATCAATGGTAAAATAACTTTTTTACCGATTAAATGTTTGTATCTGTCATCATTTGGATTTACTGCAACTCCTGTATCTCCTAACATTGTTTCAGGTCTTGTTGTTGCAATGATCACATAATCATCAGTATCTTTAATTCTATATTTGATTTCCCAGATTTTTCCTTTTTTATCAATGTGATTAACTTCATCATCAGCCAAAGCTGTCTTGTCATGAGGACACCAGTTTACAATATATTCTCCTCTATAAATTAACCCGTCATTATATAATTTTATAAAGACTTCTTTTACAGCTCTTGAAAGCCCTTCATCCATAGTAAATCTCTCTCTTGTCCAATCTAATGAGACTCCCAATTTTCTAAGCTGCTTTGTAATCAGCCCTCCATGTTTTTCTTTCCATTCCCAAGTTCTTCTCAAGAATTCATCATATCCTATTTCTTCTTTTGAAGTACCTTCACTAGCCAACATTCTTTCAACTTTATTTTGTGTAGCAATTCCAGCGTGATCCATCCCCGGAATCCAAAGAGCATCAAATCCGCTCATTCTCTTATATCTAATAATCGCATCTTGAATTGAATTATTAAGCATATGACCCATATGCAAAATTCCTGTAACATTTGGCGGCGGAATAGCAATTGAATATCCTGGCTTTTCAGCATTATGCTGTGCAGTAAAATACCCTCTTTCTTCCCAGATTTTATACCATTTATCCTCTATTTCATTTGGTGAATAAACTTTATTTAGTTCACTTGGCATTATTTTTCCTCCCTATTTTAAATTATTTCCATTATTTGTCATTTATAGTAAAACTAAATTTTAAATTTTTTATAAATTACATATATATTTTATCACAAAGCTGACTTTTTTTCTACTGTTACATTTTTTAGGACAAAATAAAATATTTAAAACATTTACTTAAAACTATTCAATAATCTTCATTCCTCTTTCCCGCAGTTCTCCAGCATATTTTCGAGCAGTTTCATAATCTGTTATAATTACAAGCTGATTCCCACTTTGAATTGACGTATCTCCACGTGCAATGCTGTCTTTTCCAGCTTTACGAACACTTACGATTAATAAATTTTCTGGTAATTTAAGATCCTTTACTAATTTATTGTCAAATTCAGAATTTGCTCCTACTGGAATTAAAAGTGTTACAATCTTATCCTTTACATCTGGTCTTACACCAATACCAAATTTTTTATTTTTCCACCATTTTTCCAGCATTTCCAATCGGTTATCATTTTTATGAATTTTGGAAGTATCTTTTTTTTCTTCCATAATTTGTTTTTGAAACATATTAAGATAAAGCCTTTCATAAATTGGCTCCATTTTTAATAATTCTGTAAAAATATAAGTTATTGTACAAACAACTATTAGCATATACAAATATGAAAAGTTACCTGTCATTTCCAAAATCAATGTAATTCCAGTAATCGGAGCCCTTACAACTGCTGTAAAATAAGCTGCCATTCCAAGCAGCATAAAATGCACGATTATTTCATTTGGAATTGAAAAATAATGATTTAGCATTTCACCGTAGACTTTTCCTGTCAAAGCCCCTATTACAAGCATTGGGAGAAAAATTCCTCCTGGAGCGCTTGTTGCATAGCAAAGCATTGTATAAAAGAATTTTAATAACAAAATTATGATAATTGTTTTTAACATTACATTTTTTCCAAACATTTCCTCAATAAGTTCATGTCCACCACCTGTAACATCACTAAAAAATATAGCTACAATATACGCTATTACCATAAATATTGATATTTTTACATAATTGTTCAATTTTATCTTTCTATAATATTTTTGAATAAGTAGTAAAAAATAGCTAAATGCCCTTCCAGTAATTGTAATTACAATACAAAAAACAACTGTTACAAGTGCAATTACAGAATACGGTATACCTCTTGGCAACATAAAATTATACTGAAAAGACGTATGCGAACCTAAAATCATTCTTGAAACATAATTTGAAGTACCACTTGCTACCATAACACAGATCAGCAACAACGGTGAAAAGAATTTATGCAGCTCCTCAAGTGAAAATATTACCCCTGCAAGCGGAGCATTAAATGTTGAAGAAATACCTGCACTTGCTCCACAAGTTACAAGATATTTTTCCTCTACTTCAGAACGTCTTGTAATTTTTTTTATTCCTGAACCTATCAAGGCTCCTAAATGTACAGAAGGCCCTTCACGTCCCATTGACATTCCAGCTCCAATTGCTAATACCCCTCCTAAAAACTTTGTAATTAACTCTCCAAACCATTTAAAGCTTATCTTTTTTGTAAGCAGTCCGCTAACTTGCGGAATTCCACTTCCACTAATCAAAGGATATTTATAAAGCATAAACTGTATAGCCAGTCCCATTAATATAAAAATCACTATTCCGATAATTATTTTTGAAAACTCCAAATTTGTAGTAAAATATCCCCTAAAAACTGACATTTTTTTTAATATTAATGTATAACTTCCTACAATAATTCCAGAAAAAATTCCCACAATAAAGCAGAGAAATATTAATACTACATTATTTCTCCTTGATCTTAACGAATTTATGTCTCTTAATTCATGTAAAACGTCTTTTGCCAATTTTTTCTCCTTTCTATGCTTATTTTTTTTGATATTTATAAAATTCCAGTAATTTTAATTTTTTCAATTTTTATAAAAAATATTTTTCCATATTAAAATAATGTATTTTCCCAGATTTATCAATCAGAAAACTAGAAATTTCCATTTCTTTAGATAATTTTTCCATAATCTTATAAAATTCTTCAGGTGTCTGATTATAAAGTCCTGTTGAAATGACATCTCCAAAAAAGGCACTTTTTGTAATTACACTAACTTGTTTATTTTGAGATGGAAATCCAGTTTTTGGACTTATTATATGTCCATATTTTTCATTATTTATCATAATATATGTATTTTTTTGATTAGAAGTCGAATAACTCATATTTTTTATTTTTATTTCAAATAAATCGTTTTCTTTATTTCCAGTGTATTTATATTTTGTTATTCTAATCGGCATTCCATTTACATTTCTTAACATCTCTTTTTCATCTTCAGGATTTTCAGCGATAATTCCCCACTCATCAATAGCAATAATACTACTTCCACCTGCATTTATGACAGCATCATCTATTCCCAATTCTCGCATTCTATCAACCATTTTTTCAATCGCATAAGCCTTTATAAATGAACCCGTTATAATTTCCTGATTTTTCCCGATTTTTATAAGACTTCTCTTTCTGTCGATAATAATTTTTTTATAATCAACAAGTCTTTTAGCTTTTTTTATTTCTTCAAAACACGGCAAAACGGGATTTTGTCTATAAAATCCCCAAAGCCTTATGAGAGGCATTATTGTAATGTCATATTCTCCACCAATGATTTTTGACAAATGAATAATTTTTCTCAAAATTTCAATGGTTTATAAATCTACTTTTACAAAATGCCCACTATTTTTATTAATCTTATCAATATACGAATTTTCCGAGTAGGAATTATATTTTCTATTTACATCCTCCAGTATTCCAAATAAATCATCAAAAACTGAATCATCATAAATTTCAGGTATTTTTATTTTTATATCTGAATGAAATAAAAAGCGTACTTGAACTTTATACATCATATTTTTTACCTATTTTCCACTTGACGAAGTTGCTTTTTCACTTGTTTTTCCTTCATTTGGCGTATTCAGTTTATATTGATTTTCAACATCTTTATTTTTATCAATTTTTAATTGTCCCGATTCTTTTGAATGATTTTTTTGTGAACTTTGATTTTTAGGATTTTCAGAACTATTTTTTTTCTTTTGAGTGTTGTCAGGCTTTTTGCTTGATGTTTCATTTGAAGGCTTTTGTGCTGCATTTACTGGCTTATTTGGTTTTGGCTGTGGAACAGATTTTATTTCTGCCATTGGCTCTTTATTTTCAGATTTTGCCTTGTTTTCATTATTTACGGGCGATGTTGCCTTTTCGTCAGTTTTTCCTTCCTTAGATGCTTCATCTTTGGATGATGCCGCTTTTTCGCTTGATTTATTTTCCTTTATTTTTTTACTTGCAGATGAAGTTGCTTTTTCGCTAACCTTACTTTTTGCTACAGTTTCTCCTTTGTTACTTTCCACAAATTGTCGATAATTTCCAAAAGCTATTAATGAAACTGCTCCTAAAAATAATATTACCTTTTTTTTATTATTCATTTTTATCTCCTTAATACTTCTTTATTTTATTATAAATCAAAATTACAAAATTTCAGATACATAGCATGCTAGACTTAATACTCTATCTGAAACATCTTTTAATTTTAAAGGTTTTATATTCTGTCTTTTCATACTTTGTAAAATATCCTCATAATGAAATGATACATTATCTTTAAAAAATAATATCTTTCTTATTTTTGATATTTTTGAATATTCTCTTGGAAAAAATGAATCTGTCATAATAACGATTTTAGTTTTTGTATTTTCATCGTAATAATGAATTCCGTATGCCATTCCATCATTTCCACAGCTAATTTCAAATCCCAATTTTGAGCTTTGTTTTCGTAATTCCTTTATAGTAAATTCTTTATCATTATAATCTATAATTTCTATATTTTCCTGATTTTTTTCTGTTAGTTTATAAACTGGCACATCTGCTTGCCTTATTAGCTGAGATATTTTTTTCTCTTTAAAATATTTTTTCCAATATTCCTGTTCATTATCAGACACTTCAGGAAAATACAAAAGATTTATATAGCTATCGTTACCTAATTTATACTCTTTTCCATTTATTGTTTCAAAAGTTCCATTTTCTGTATATCTAAACGTATTTATTATTTTATTTTCACTATCAATTTCTTTCCATACAAGCAGTATTGCATACTTTTGCATAACAGGATTTTTAATAAAAACTTCCTGCCATTTTTTTACTTGCCATTTTCTTTGAGAAAAAAAAGATTTTAACAAGCTGTCTACTTGAACTACTGATATTACCCTTAATTGTTTTTTTATATATTTTAATTCTTTTTTACAGCTTTCAAGTATCGAATTTCTATTGCTTCTTTTTTGGTTTGTCCTTGGAAAGCTTCTCATTGATCTTCCATTCTCATCATAAAGAATAACTTTTTGAGGTTCTTCTTCAATTTCAAGTATTGCTTTTATTTTCTTTTCTCCATAATTAAAAATTTTTGTTCTGTCCATTCCAAAGTTAAAATCTGGAACTAAAATATCATTTAGTTCATCTCTAGAAATTCCTTCTCTTTCTGCAATCATTCCCAATGCCTCATCAGCTGCAATTCTAATTCTTTTATCCTTATAATTTAATCTAAATCCATTTAAAAGTATTCCTATTTCCTTAACTTCTTTTCGCAATGTCAAAACTCTAATCCCATAAGCTGCAACAGCAATCTTATTATACTCGCTAACAAGCATATCAACTATATTTACCATTTCACTTATTTGTTCTAAATTTGCAGTTCGTATTAGCGGCACAAAAAGATTTTTATATTTTGGATTAAATTTATGTGCTTTCCATCTGTCAAATATTTTTTCGACAAATTTCCTTAAATCTTCTTTTTCTGCTATTTCCTCAATTCTATTACATATTTCAATGCACTTTATATCTTTTGCCAATATATATTCTGAAATATAATATTTCATTAGCTTAGATGGTATTCTTTTATTTTCATCTTTTATCCGTACTGAATTATAGTCAACTTCTGTACTAAATACTGCATTGTCCTCATGCTTTTCAAGGCACAGGCTATCTGCATATTCAACAATGTCTCTCGAATCTGCAAGGCTTTCTATTCCTTCTTGAGCTTTTATATTATTCCAGTATCTAATAAGGCTGCCAGCAATATGTTTAGTAGAATCACTTTTAGTTTTAAAGATTTCTTCTACTTTTAACCTTACTTTTTCTTTATCCATCTGATTTTTCAAAATTTCCCTTATCTTGTCTTTTAAAGCTTTTTCTGCCCTTACCAATAATCCAGGCAATTTTGAATAATCAAATCCATTATCTTCCAAATATAAAATATTTACATACTTTTCGATGATTTCACTTGGCATATTGTTATTTTCAAAACTTTCATACAGTTCTTCTTCATGCGCATGTAAAAACTCAATCCAAAACTTGTTATTTTTATTACCATTTCCATTTTTTTCAATATACTCAAAATATTTCTCATTAATAAAGCTAATAGGCAATTCATAATTCCATAATTCATCCATTATTTGCCTTAAATTATCTACTCCATATATTATTGTATATTTTATAAAAATATCTTTAAATATATTTACTCTTTTTATACACTTTATCAAAAATTTGAAGATTTTTTGATACATATTTGAATATTTTAAAAGTGAAAATATTATTTTACTTTTTTTGACAAGAATAACTGCTGCCTTATTTCCTTGACAGTTTACAGAAATATCTTCCCAATTAATATTATTTTCCTGCAAAAAATCCAAATTTTTAAAGTCAATTGGATTCCATTCCCAAGACTTCATTGCAAACAATCCTTTTAGATTGTCAATTAATATATTTTCAGATTTTTTTAACAATTTATCTTTTTCATCTTCATCAATTAAGCTTCCTCTTATAAAAAAATGTAGTAAAAATGAATATTCTAATCTGTTTTCATTTAAATTATCACATAAAATTGATTTAGTATTTTCCAAATCTTCTTTAATCGTATCTTTAAATAAATTATACATTATCTCAGAATTTCTAAGATTTTCAAAAACAGTATTAGATCCATAATTTACAAGAAGATAAACTTTTTGCCCCTGAGAAAAATCATATTTTTCAAAATTTTCAATTATTTTTTTAGACATTCTATTACGATAGTTGTAATTGTGATTTGTTGGCGAAAATTCTATTCCTGAAAATATTACAAATAATTTAATTCCTTCGGAAATAATATCTGAAATTTTACTATTTTCTATTACGACTTCAAAAAATCTCTTTTCCAGATATTTTCTTATTTCTTCAAATTCAAGTATTTCGGTACTTTGGAAATGCCTTCTAAAATTACTGCTGTCCAAATATTTTTCAAATGTTTCACTTTCACCACTTTTATTAATTTTACTTGCAATATAGTTTATAAAGATGTTGTCTAATGCTTTTATTTCCTTTTCATCTTTAACTTTTCCTTCATTCATCAGCTCAATATTTTTTATAATTATTAACATTCCCAATTTCATCAAAAGATTATTTGAATACTCTTTATAATTTTGTATATATTCATTTGCCAAATATCCAAAATAATTAACAAAATATTTACAGCTATTCCAAAAAATTTCTTTATTTTTTATTTCTAAATTATTCTCAAAATCCTTTTTTACAAATTCATCAGAAAATCCTAAAATTTTATATATCTTATATTTTAATGGAAAATTTGCAAACTGATAACTTAATTCATCAGGAAAATTATCATACATATATTTAAAATATTTAATTAACAGTTCTCCAGCTTCACTTTCCAAAAACTCGTCCTTTTCCATAAATTCATCCATTTCAAGACTACTGATATAATGCAACTCCCTTTTGTGAATGTTTACGACTTTTTCTATAGATCCATTCAAAAGATAACGGATCACATTGCGAATATGTTCCATCTTAGCTGATTCAATAAGACCCTTTATCATTTTATCTACTGTCATTTTACATGCCTCCATTTTTTGCTCGAATCCTAGTCAAACTAGAATCGCTATATTTTTTTAATATATTTTATTTTAGCATTTTACTTAACTATACAGCTACTTTCCATATTTTTCTGAATATAGGAAAAATTATTTACTGTCATACAGCATTAGTATATCACATAATTCTTTAAAAATCAAAAAAAAAAAAAAAAAACTGTACTAATGCCTATATTTAAAGGCTTTGAAGCAATTCATATTATTTTCAAAAAAAAGAACAGTAAAACTTTTCGTTTACTGCCCTTTTTATAACATACACACAAACCCATTTAAAATTGAAATATTAAAAATAAATTACATAAATTTAGGATTTGAGCATATAGTCAGCAACTTTTTGTTATTTAGTAAAATATTATTTTTATTAGAATAATAGATCTTTTACTATGCTTTAAAAATTAGTAAATTGCTCTAAATCCAATTCCACCTCTAACGTTGCTTCCTTTTGTATCATAACCTGCATTTACTGTTACGCCAAATCTTGTATTTTCAATTCCAAGGTTCAGGTCAACTTTTCCGTTTCCACGTCTGTCATCCTTTTCTCCTCTAATATTGAACCAATCAGCTGTTGTATAACGAACTCTTGCTTTATTATTTACATCTCCGACTTTTCCAAGCTCATTTTCATAAGCAAGTCCCAATTTTGCTATAAAAGTTGTTCTTACTGCCATTGGCTGTCTGTATTTAAATTCTACTCCAACTTCAGGTTTTATAGAGTAATAGTCATTTGATTTTACTTCAAGACGTATTTGTCCGCTATCTTCTTTTATTCCATCAAATCTTCCATATTCCATTTTAAGACTTCCGTAAGGCGAGATGCTTGTTCTTTCACTTGTTCTAATATTTTTTCTAAGTTCATTTTTAATTCCAGCTCCATACAAATGATATTGTGATTTTGCTTCAAATATGTCATCAACAACAAGGAATTTTCTATTCATTTCACCAGTTCCAATAAATCCTTCTCCAGCAACAGTCCAATTCAATCCATTGTTATGATCTCTTCCAAGCGGCATTGACTTGTATACTCCTGCTTTTACCATAGTTTGTTCTTCTTTTGAACGTCCTATATCACTAAAGTCAAATTTATTCTTAACTGCTCCTGCATACCATCCTTTTGATTCTCCCAGTTTTACAGTTTCATTTTCATTCAGATATGCAAATCCATAAGCCTTATTTGTATAGTCAATAATTCCAGCTGTATCTGTCTTGTAGTCGCCTTTCATTCCAAATACTTTTATCTTGTTTGAATCTTTAGATTTTGTTTCCCATTCATTTCTCAAATATCCAAATTCCTTATTCAGTAAATTACCTGTTTCAAAAATTCTTTGCTGAACATTTGCATATTGATGTCCCATCATTTCGTCATACGCTTGTGCTAATAACGCTTCTTCACTATTTCCAATTGTATTCAATTTATTAAATACTTCTTTTTCCCTTGAATCTATTGGATTTACGTCATATCTTTGCTCTAGTCCATCAGTAAAGTTAAATTCATTTGATGTTGGTGAAACAAAGGCTGTATAAGGAATCTTTGTCATAAGAACACGTGTAATTTGCTGTGTTGACGGATCTACTTCAGGTGTTGCCATCCAAGTTAATGAAGCAGAATATGGAGTAAAGTTAAATATTCCAGCATTTATTTGATTTAAGAACGGCTGCAATATTTGTTTTCCAATAATTACATTTTTAGCATTTGTAAGTACTGAAAATTCTGTTCCAATCAAAAGGTCACTATTAATTCCAAGAGAATTTGCACCATTTATATTAATTGGACGTGTTCTTCCTAATGTATCTACATAAACTCCAAAATTTGAGAATGCGTAATTTACGTTAGGCGTAGAATAATTTAATGTCTGAACTTGGTTGTCGTTTAATATTACTCCATTTCGTTGTATTGCCAGCCTTCCGTTTGGCAATTGAACGATTCCTACTCCTCCAAGAGTTTTGCTTGGATCTTTTGGAGCATAATAATCTTGTGCTCCATCTGCAGAACTAATTCTTCCAGATCCTGAACTCAATGCAGGCAATACATTTGCCGGAGTGGCATCTGTTCCAACTGGCAAGTTTCCTGATACACCTTGAGAATCTGCATCATATCTAACTCCATAAGATTTTAGCCCGCTTATATTGATTTCTCCATAATTCTTAATTATAGATTTATTGTTTGAAGTACCTTTTATTAGGACTCCATAGCTGCTGTCTGCATCTATATTTATTCTTCCATAGTTTTCAAGTGTACTTCCATTTAATACAGCGACTCCCACAACTCCTTGAACATTATCATTTCCATGATAAGATCCAGTTGTAGTAATATTTCCTGTGTTTACAAATTTCGCTCCATTATTTACAAATACTCCCATCATTGTCTGAATTTTGTTAGATGCTGTTGCTCCTGATGCGTCTAGGTAAATATTTCCAGAGTTTCTTAATGTTGTACCTCTGTCATCTCCATACATTCCAATACCCAAGTTTTCAGTTACATAAATATCTCTTTCATTTGAAATGCTTGCTCCACCTACAGCTGCCATTCCAATTCCGTAAATAATATTATTTGGATCAGACTTATCTGTTTTTCCAATTCTTATTATTCCTCTATTTACTGCATTAGAGGCCCCTGTAACAAGAATACCTTGATTTCCAGCTCCTTGTGATAGATCAATAGTTCCATTATTTACAATATTTGCTCCATCTTTACCATAAATCGCAATAATTTTTCCGTTTGTTCCAGATGTAATTGCTGCATTATTTGTAACTCTTGATGAACCTTCTGTATAAATAAATGTCGATTCATTTCCTAAAGTTACATTTGATGAAGCCGAATTTGAATAAACATTTGTCTTGCTCATTCCCGGATTTGCCAAAATCACACCATAAGACTTATCTCCAACATTAAAATGTGAAGTAGTGTCAGTAATTGAAACTCCGCTTGATCCGTAAATTCCTACCGGTTCACTATTCGGATCTGTCGCTGTATGGTTAGCAACATTAATCACCCCACCAATATTGGCAGTTCCACCTTTTTTATAAACACCAATTGCTTTATCTGCAACATTAATCACAGAACTTCCAGTTGTTTCTACATTTCCATTTTCACTTAATGAATAAATTCCAAATGAAGATTCTCCAACATTTATTGTTCCACTATTTTTAACATTTATTCTTGAACCACCTTGTGCATAAATTCCTACTGTCGAGTCATTTTTCACAGAAGTTGTAGTCTTATCAACATTAATTGTTCCACTATTTTCAAATGTTTGATCCGATGTTCCTTCTAAATATGCTGCAATCGAACGTTTTCCAGTAATGTCAATATTTCCACTATTTATAATAGTTTTTGCACTTCCTGACTTATTTTGTGAGAAAATTCCAATTGAATCATCACTATTAAATTCCATACTTGCTTTATTTACAACATCAGAATCTATTGCAACAATTCCTTTTGCCTTATTAGATACACCTGTTATTTTATTACCATTTATTGTAGCATTTGATCTGTCCACATAAATTCCAGTAGATCCGTTATTTAACGTCATATTGTTCCATCCGTTAAAAGCAGATGTTCCATTCATGTAAACTCCAGTTCCTTTTGATAAAACAACGATGTCATTGTTATTCATATTGGCTTTACTGTTTATAATATAAAGCACTGGCTCTGAAAAAGTTGTTAATGTTCCAGCATTATTGTAGTTTAACACTGCATTATTTTCTAAATATGCCAAACTTCCACTATTTGCAAAATTATAGTTTCCACCATTTACAGTCAATGTTGAATCATTTCCATAAAGTGCAAATCCTCTATTTCCAACAGTTACATCTCCAGTAGTTGTAACATTTGTCTTATTCGTTGCATAAATTCCAACTGAAGTCGAAGTGACATTTCCACTTGCATCCAATGTCGAATCACCAATTGTTATATTTCCACTATTTGTAACCGTTGCATTTGGATTATTGGAAGTTTCAGGTGCAATATAAATTCCAGCAGAACCTTTTCCTAATGTAATATTTCCTGTACTTACCACATTTATATTCTTGCTGCTTGCCGTTGTATTTTTTGCATAAATTCCAACTGACTTATCTCCGCCAGTTATGCTTCCTTTATTTTCAATCTTATCAAATCCAACAGCATAAATAGCAGATGATTCATCTCCAATCTTTATCTTAGATCCTGCAACTGTTGTAATTGTCCCTGTATTTACAGTTCCTGACTTGGCAGCACTATAAACCGATGTATCTTTGTTATAAATTCCATAAATTCCAGTGGACTTATTTCCTACGGCAATCTCTCCATTATTAATTCCTCTTGAAGAATCAAGATACATGGCAGTACTTGTAGTTGCATTTGATAAATCAA